>DMYM01000378.1 GCA_003483645.1 Verrucomicrobiales bacterium | reverse complement strand
GCCACTGCTCAACAAGAACGAGACTCCGTTCAAGTTCCTCTGGTGGGATCGTTACCTCGAGATCGAGACCGAGCCGCGGTAGTGCAATTGGCCGTTGCCCCGACCCGGAGTGCGCTGATCCTGCCCTTCCCAATTCAATAACATTATTCCAACTACGGGTTGTCCCGTAATTACCTCCTCCAATTACACGATGGCTGACGCAGAGAGTACGGTTGCCCTTAGCATAGGATCGCAACGCATATCCATGGCGGTCTTTGATCCCTCCAAATCTGGTGGACTGATCCTCAAGTCCTACGGTTCGCAGAGCATTCTGGCGGATCCCTCTCAGGAGATGATGCGTCTCCCGCAAATCACCCTGGCCGTCAAGGAGCTGGCCACCGCCCTGAAGGTGCAGAAGGAAAAGGTCCGCTACTCCATGTCGGGACAGTCGGTCTTTACCCGCTTCATGAAGCTGCCGTCGCTCCAGGAGGATAATATCGAGGAACTGGTCAAGTTTGAGGCCCAGCAGCACGTTCCCTTTCCCATCGAGGAGGTGGTCTGGGACTGGGCCATGCTGGATTCGACCGGCCCGGAAAAGGAAGTGGCCCTCGTTGCGATCAAGCGTGACGCCCTGACCGAGATCAACGCTACGGTGGCGGAGGCGGGGATTGGGACCAGGGAGGTCGATGCCGCGCCCATGGCTCTCTACAACGCCTTCCGTTACAATTATCCGCAAGAGGACGCCCCCATTCTCCTCATGGACATCGGGGCCAAGGCCACCAACCTGGTCTATATCGAGGGGACGCGGCTTTTCACCCGCAGTATAGCAGTCGGCGCGGCCTCCATTACCACCGCCATCGCCAAGGAATACAATATCTCCTTTGCTGAGGCCGAGAGCCAGAAGGTGACCAACGGAGTAGTCTCCCTCGGCGGCCGTCACACCGATCAGCTCGACGAGGCAACCGCTCAGCTTGCCACTGTGATTCGCAACTCGCTGAACCGCCTACCGGCGGAGGTGGCGCGGACCAACAGCTATTACCGCAGCCAGCAGGAGGGGAACATGCCCACCAAGGTTTTCCTGGCAGGGGGTGGTGCGAACCTGCCCTACCTCCCGGAGTTCCTCGAAGAGAAGCTGCGTGTGCCCATCGAGCTTTTCAATCCGCTCCAGCGTGTCTCGATCGGCAAGGCCATCGATGTCGAGCAACTCGGGAGGGAAGCCCACATGGTGGGCGAACTGGTTGGTCTTGCCCTGCGGGGAGTGGACCAGGCGCCCATCAAGATCGATCTTGTCCCGGATGTGGTAGCCTCCCAACGGGCCACTGCCGAGCGCAAGCCCTTCCTCGTTGCGGCTGCCGTCATCATGATGGCCGGGTTCGCGGCCTGGGCCATGAACAAGTCCGCCCTCGCCGCTGACGCGCAGGCATTGGCAGGGGAACGGGAGGCAGAGAAGAACGAGTTGGCTGGACCGGGGGGCAAGATTGACCAGCAGTCCCGGCGCCAGTCCGACCTGCAGGACCTCGCGGATGCCTATGCCGGGCAGCAGACGTTGCGGGTGAAGTGGATCAATGTGCTGAGCAAGGTGAAGGACTACTTCAATGATCAGGACGTCTGGATCACCGATTTTGAAGCGCTGGGCCTTTACAAGGCCGGGGACGACAAGTCCGGCGAGGCGCGCGCGGAACAGAATTTCGCCAAGACCGCCTACGGGCAAAGCGTCCTGCAGGATCTGAAGGCATCAGGGGCGGCTGCCCTTTCTACCAAGGGGAGTCGACGGAAGGGGGGGTCTGCGATTCCGGAACCGCCCCAGGAGTCCATCAATGTGATCCGGCTCACCGGCTTCTGGAAGTCGGAACCGACCGCGGTGAGCAAGATTGTGAGCAAGATCAGGGCCGGTCAGGATAAGGACGACGCGGTTTTCGTGTTGAAGAAGAACCCTGCCGATCCCAAGAGCGCGAACCTTGCCGACGAGGAGATCCTTCCCCTCCTGAACAGCTCCATCACCGACGAGAACAAGCTGGCGGAGCAGTTCGTCATGATCCTGCCCCTCAAGAACCCCATTTCAATCAAGTAACACACGGGCAACCGCAACCACAAAACCCGGACAGATCCCATGGGAGATTGGATAAAAAACAACAAGTTTGAAGCGCTGCTGCTTCTTGGCGTGATCATCGTGGCAGTTGGGGCATTCCTCTTTGGAAGTGGAAAGGATCGGCTCTACGAGGAGGCGAGAGACACCTACCAGCAACACATGCAGTCAGTGACGGGATTGAAAGGAAAGAGGCCTTATCCTACTCTTGGAAGCGCCAAGGAGTTTGAATCGCAGATCGATGATTACGAGGGGGTCGTGGATGGCCTGCAGGAGAAGATGCTGGCTTATCGGCCCGAGACCCTTGCAAAGATACCGCCGCCCCAGTTCATCGAGAAACTGAACGCCGCGCGTAGCGAGGTCACCCGCGCGTTTGATTCTCACCGCATCGAGTACCCCGGGGACAAATTCTATCTTGGGTTCGAGAATTACACCGGGGGATTGCCCAAGGACGAAGCCACCGCTCAACTCGATTACCAGCTTGGTGCCATGAAGGCCCTTTTCGGGATCATGGTCGATGCGAGGCCGAGTGCCTTGCTCAATGTGCACCGGGCCCGGCTCCCGGTTGAAAAGGACAAGGTTGAGGAAGCTCCCAGGGGCCGGGGTGGGCGGCCCGTCAGCAAAAGGTCACCAACCAAGGAGCCGCCCTACCACCGGCTTCCGGTAGAGGTGACTTTTCGCTCCACCGAGCCAGCGATGCGGAAGATCATTTCCGGCCTGGCCAGCCACGAGGACTACTATTTCGTGGTGCACAGCATCCGGATCCAGAATGAAAAGCGCGACCAGGCTCCAGCGAAGGATGACGTAAAATTCGAGGCTCCCGTTGACGAACCAGAAGACGAGGATTTCCCGACCTTCGGGGACAATCTGCCGGCGGACGATTCCG
>DMYM01000105.1 GCA_003483645.1 Verrucomicrobiales bacterium | reverse complement strand
GAAGAACTGGTTCACCTTGAGCCAGTCGGGTGTATCGGAGTGCGAAAGGAGGTGATGGATCATGTAGTCCACGCCGAGATTCGGGAAGCGCAGGGAGGAGTGATCGTTGTTGAGCTTCAGGGTGCAGACGCGGGTGGTGTCGGTCTGGAAGGCGAGGACCATGATGTCGCACATGAGCCTCATGTGCTCTCCGATATCCTGGGGAATGCCGTCCGCCGGCCGCGGAATATTGGGCTTGTCGAGGGTGGGTCGCCAGCCCTGCAGTTCACCCCGTTCTCCGGCGCGTTCGATGCGGCGCTCCACCTCACGGACCGAGTTGAGGTACTCGTCGAATTTCTGCTTGTCGCCGGAACTGATCCTGCGTCGCAGGTCCCTGGCATCTTCCAGCACGGCATCGAGCACACTGCGGTCGTTCTCATCCGCGCCGCTCTTGAAGAGCTGGTCGAAGGCGAGGGCCGGGTAGACCTCCAGCGGGGTGGGGGTGGTGGGTGAACTCCACGAAATGTGCGAGCTGTAGAGCATCGAGTAGTTCTTGTGCACCGACGGATTGGCTTTTTCGCAGCCGAGGACCAGGCTGGGCACCCTGGAGGTGCGGCCGTAGCTCTGGGCGATGACCTGGTCGAAGCTGGTGCCGGATCTGATTCCGCCACCCGGGGCCAGGGGTGCACCCGAGAGCAGGTTGCCCGTCATGGAACTGTGGATGTTCCCCTTGAGGGCTTCCGCGTTGAAGAGTCCGCGAACGAAGAGGAGTTTTTCGCGGTGGGGAGTGAGGGGTTCGAGGACTCGCCCCAGCTTCATGTCCTTACCCTCACCCTCCGCGCGGTATTCGACCTTGTGGAATCCGTTTCCGGCGAAGAGGACACCCATGCGAAGTGGGGCATCGGCACCGGGTGTCTTTGGCTTGGACGCATCGGCGAAGGCTGGGAGCGATTCGAGCCAGGGAAGTGCCATTGTCACGCCGAGGCCACGGAGCACGGTGCGGCGGGAGAGATACGGAGAGCTCATCGCTTCAATCTAGCAGGGATGCGGCGGGTGGAAATACAAAATCAAGGGTGATCGATACCCCGGATCTGACGGAATTGCGGGCTGAGAACGATGGCTTCCACCACGATCCCGATCCGGTAGTCGTTGTGGGGCAGGGATTCCATGATCTCGTCGAGGAGGGGTTTGTCGGAGAGTTGGACCGCGCGCCCGAGGGCGTAGCCGAGGAGCTTCTGACAGAAGTGGCGAACAAAGGTATTGCCGCGTTTCTCCAGGAGGTAGCTGCGCAGGCCGTCGAGACCACGGATGGCTGTTCCGTCGGGGAGCGTGGCGGAGGTGTCCCGCCCCTTCCGGAAGCGGCCAATGGTGTCGAAGGATTCGAGGGCGAAACCGTAGGGATCGATGCGGTTGTGGCACTTGGCACAGGCAGGATCAGAACTGTGTTGCTGGATCAGGGCGCGGACAGAGAAACCCACGGGGACCTGGTCAGGGAGGGTGGGGACATCCTTGGGGGGCTTGGGTAACTTTTCGCCGAGGAGGGTTTCCGAGATCCAGTTGCCCCGCAGAATGGGGCTGGTACGCGAGGCACCCGATTGCTTGGCGAGGGTGGTCGCGAAACCAAGAAGGCCACCTCTTCCGTGTTGCCTGAGACCGTCGATGCGTTGCCAGTCTTTCTCGGGCGCAGGCAGATCATAGAACTTTGCCAACTCGGCGTCAGCGAAGGTGTGATCGGCATCGAGCAGGGAGAGGATCGAGCGGTCGTTACGGAAGAAGTCCGTGAAGAAGCGGATCGATTCCTCGTAGATGCTGCCGCGCAGTTCTGCGAATTCCGGATAGAGTTTCTCGTTCTTCTCGTCGTGCTGGTCGAAATCCCGGACGTGCAACCACTGGCACGCAAACTCGGTTGCGAGACGCCGTGCCCGTTCATCCTGAAGGAGCCGTCGCGCATGGGCCTGGAGAGTTTGCGGGTTGGCGAGGGACCCTGCTGCGGAGGCCTCTCTGAGAGCGGAGTCCGGGGCAGAGGAGGTCAGGAAGTAGGAGAGGCGGGTCGCGAGTTCCCAGTTTGAGACGGTCCCCGGCCGGTCCCTCGCGGCCGGTTCCTCGGCTTTGTAAAGGAAGGCGGGGGAGGTAAAGACCCGCGCGAGGGTGAGCCGGATGGCCGGATCGTGATCGATCTTGCCGGCGCGCAGGTTCCTGTAGAGGGTGCGGAGACTCTCCCTTTCGGTACCGGTCAATGGCCGGCGCCAGGCTCGCCGAGCAAGCTCGAGGATCGCCTCGAGGTGAACCGGTTCGGTGTCGAGCAGCAGTTGCTGAAATTTCGCTGCACGCTCCTCGGTCGGCGCGCGGTGGGGTTTCCAGGCGACGACCAGGTCCGGGCGGTCCTGGGTGGCAAACTCACAGATCTGGTTGAAGGCGACGAGATACTCCCGGGGTTCGCGAGCCACGAAGTAGAGCTGGTCCCACAGGCGGTCGAGCGCGGTGGTTTCGGCCTCATCGAGCATGAGGCGTTGCAGGTGGTCGTCCTCGCGGTGCCAGAGCACGAGCGTCACGACTTCATCGACGGGCACGATGCGTTCGTAGCAGAGAGTCAGTGGCAAGAGGGCCCGGAATGCATCAAAGGCCGCCACCAGCCTGGCACGGGCCTCGCTTCCCTCCGCGGCAAGGACCGGCGAGGCGGGGGACAGGTTGGATCCCACCGCCGGGGACGCTCCGGTCGAGACTCCGAGTTGGACGCTGCCGCTCCGACCGGCAAGCGTTCCGGTGACGACAAATTCGCGTCCGCGGGCGAGAGTGGCCGGGATACGAAACTTCATCATGGCCGGCGAAGTGGCGATCAGGTCGAGGGGATCGATCTTGGCTCCATCGTCTGCCGGATGGACTCCGAAGCGCGGATCCGGTTCAAGGTTGTCGAGCAGCGGGAGGAGGTTCCGGGCGGAAGCAAGGGATCGCAACTGAGCCAGCATCGCCTCATCGGGAGACCCCGCCTCCGCTTTCGCTTGTCCGGAAGCAAGGGCCTGCACTTCTCCTGCGAGCTTCTTCCGCATCCGGGGACCGGTAGCTTCGATCCACTTTGCGAGGAGCGACCCTTTGGGGACTCCGCTGCCTGCCCCCGGTTTCCGATCGAGAGATTCCATCTCACCCTTGTAGAAGTGCCACACTCCCTGGTTGCCGTGGAGATCGGCGTGCGGGTTGGCAGCGAGGATGTTGCCGGAAACGTCTCCGGCCAGATCCCAGATCCGTTTTTTCCCGGTCGTTTCGGCGAGAGTGAGATCAATGGCGGTGAGATCGCAGGCATGGCTCCCCTCGCGCGG
>DMYM01000207.1 GCA_003483645.1 Verrucomicrobiales bacterium | reverse complement strand
GTCAACACCCCGAAGCCCCTCCCCCCTGATCAGGGATGATTGCTCCGCTCTCTCATTGCAGGTGATCCCCGCCTCTCTGGTGAGGTCCAGGTCACGGGCCATCTGGGCGGCGAGCCTGCGGTAGCCCTCCTCGGACAGATCAATGGCCGTCCGGTAGTTTCCTGCATCGCCAGCCCAGAACAACTCTAGCGAAAAATCCTTGATCCTCTGCAGGTCAATCACCCCGTGACCACGCTCCATCCCCTGCTCCTTTATGAACAGGGCAACCTTCCCCAGTCGTCTGTGACGCTCAAGCGAGGACCCTGGATGATTCACGCTCTGAAAAACGGGTGTAAGGAGAATCAGCTTCGCACCAGTCGCTTCGAGGTCTCTAAGCAGGCTCCGGTAGCCGGTCTGAAATTCGGCCATCTCCGCTTCCGTCTCGAGATAGGCCGCCTCCGCCCCATACCCTATGATCATCGTGGTGGGCTTGGCAGACCGGACCTGCCCGAGAAGCTCCTGGTAGCCGGCTCCCGGTTCACTTCCCCGGGGACGCCACGTTCCCGGGCCACGGGCCGACTGGAACTCGCCCCGCGCGGTCCCGACCACATCATCCCCCGGCCAACCCAGGTTCCGGATAGTGATCTCGTGATGCGGCCAGCGTGCCAGCACCGCCGACTCGAAAAAGCCGTGTTTCTCCATCCCGTAGACCAGGCTTCCGCCGAGCAGCGCGATCCGGTTGCGGGATACCTCTGGGACCACTACCGCCTCATTTCTGACCTCCCCATCAAACTTCCAGTGCGCTACCAGGGCCTCCTTGATCCCCTCCGGTTTTCCCAGCGCCAACGCCGCGATCTGCTCCCTCCTCAAGCCCCCTTCATAAATCCGCAGATCATCAATTTCCCCCTGGAAAAACTCACTCCGCCCACGATCCGATCCGATAAATGCCGGCGCGTTCCCTCCCGGGTTCAAGGCCCCCGCCTGCTTCTGCTCGCCGATCATCTGCCCATCTACATAGAGCCGGAGGATCTCCCCCGCGAAGGTCACTGCCACGTGATGCCAGCCTCCGTTCACCAGTTTCTTCCCCTCGTAGGGGGCGCCAAACTCAACGTATTTCCCCCCGATGAAAAACCCGCACCAGAGCCCCCAGAAGGGCCCCTCCTTGCCAATCGCAAGCAGGCGCCGTGCCCCGTCGTCCTTGCGATAGATGCACTGCCAACTGTCGGTCAGGCGCTCCGACCTGATCCACGCCGCGATAGTCGTTCCGGGCAGACGGAGATCCCCATAGTCTGCGGCTGAGATTTGTACCTCTCTGGTGAAGGCCGCCGCCTTACCGCCCCTCCCATCGACAAACTTGACTGCTCCGCGCGTGAAAGTGGGCCGTGGAATCTCCTTCACGGAAACGTCCGCAACAGGAATAGAGATCTTCTGAGGCTTGCTCCAGTCTCCGGGAACTCCTTCCCGGTCCCATGTGCGGAGCTTCCACCACACCGTGCTTCCCGCCTCAAAAGCCTTGCCCCGGTAAAGACATTCTCCCTGGACAAGGCCTCCCTCGATCGGCTTCTCAGGCAGGGAACCCATGCGCTGTCCGCTGTCCCAGAGGTCGCCAACATCCAAGGCCAACCTTCTCTCGTCGCTCGCTACCAAAACGCGGTAGCTTTGTTGACCCCGTACGAGCCACGAGAAACGGTACTCATGCAGGGTGAGTCCCAGCCTGTTGGGCACAGGAGCAGCCTTGAGATCGGCAGGCCCCGGGGCAGCTCCGAGGGAGGCTGTCAACATCCAGGAGAGGGTGCCCACCGCGAGGGCAAAGCGAGAATTCATGGAGCCATGCTATCCCGTAAAACTTCCTTTGAAAAGCAGAGCAAAGTCACGCCAGGGGATACCTGTGCAATGGGACCAGCAATCCATTCTGGATCACCGGTGGAAGCCTGTTATCAACACAAATGCCGTCTCGTGGGCACCTCATTGCATTGATCCTGGGCGTCTCATTCCCAACTACCGGCCACGCCGTTGCCGACGACGGGCAGGGCCAGTTCGTGGTGGCGGCCTATCTGCCCCACTACCGGGTGGCCCAGGTCGCCCCGGAATCTCTCAAGCCCCTCACCGATCTCATTTATTTTGGTCTGACCCCACCAGCAGGCGGGAGGTTGGCCGAGACGCCCGTCGCTCCCACCGTCCTGAAGAAGCTCCAGGAGATCAAACGCGTCACCGGTTGCCGTCTCCTCCTCTGCGTGGGCGGATGGAATCGTTCAGAGGGATTCGCTACCCTGGCTTTCAGGGAAAACCTCCGCAAGCAGTTGGTAGCAGAGCTGCTGGCCTTCTGCCGAAACAACAAGTTCGACGGAATCGACTTCGACTGGGAGCACCCGAAAGGTCTCGAGGAGTTGGCTGCCTACCAAGCCCTCCTGGCCAACGCCCGGAAGAGCTTCGGGCCTCCGGGGCTCCTGGTCACGGTTGCCCAGGCCAGCTGGCAGAACCTCGGCAAGCCGGCTTACAACACAGTGGACCGGGTGCACCTCATGTCCTATGACCACGACTATCCGCAAGCGACCTTGGAGAAGACGAGCAAGGATGTGGAGCGCCTGATCGGCTGGGGCTGCCCCCCTGGCAAAGTCGCCATGGGGTTACCGTTCTATGGACGCAACAAGGCCCGGGAGTCGCACCCCTACCGCCAGCTCGTGGCCAATCGCAGGCCCACTCCCAACCGCGATGAGATCAACGGCTATGCCTTCAACGGACCGTCCACTCTCGCGAGGAAGATACGTCATGCCCGGCAACGGAAACTGGCCGGAATCATGATCTGGGAGGCTGGTCAGGACGATCCGCGAGAAGAGTTCTCGCTCCTCAAGGTGATCGGCCGACAAGCCGGCAAGGGATCGCCCGCTAGTCCTCGATGAGGTTGTCCTTCACCGTCACCCCCGGGTCGACGAGCACGGGTCCGGGAACATCCGGGGATATGATATTGCCGGTCACCAGGTTGGCCCTGCCGTCGCCCCGGAACCTGATCGCCCCCTTCGTTTTCTTCACCTCCCGCCAGTCCGCGATCGTGCAGCCGCTGATGTTGGTCTGGCTGCAATCCCGCGCATCCACCCCGTAGGGAACGCCCCCAAGGAACTGACAACCGGAAACGTTGATGCGTCGGCACTGCTCCAGTTCGAGCAGGGAGGCTCCGCTCTTCTGTCCCCCGGGTTCCTGATCCTCGATGGTGCAGCCGTTGATGAGACAATCCTGGGAATTCACCAGGCGGACGCCCGTGTGCATGCTGGGCGTGTGACGGCGGAAGCTGTTGGTGCCGATGGTCAGGTGACTTGAGTTCTCGACCAGGAGGTTGCGCTGACCGCAGGAATAAATGCAGTTTCCGCTGATAACCACTCCGTAGCATCCGGTCAGGTGCACATTGTTCTCCTGGCTCCCGATGATATTCCCGGCGATGGTCCATAATCCCGGTGGACGCTCCTTCCCCGGGTGATTCAGGATCCGGATATTGGCTCCTCCGGGCGAAACGGTAGCCTGGATCGTGTTGGAGGCCACCGTGAGCTCGTTGACGCTGGAGCCCTCCGCGGTGGTATCAACGTAGATCTCGGCAGTTGGTTCCGGCTGCGTGCCGTGGGCGCGATGATTGTTGTATTCGATATCGTTGCCCGTGATCTGCAGGTTGCGCACTTCCGATCCCTCAATACGAATACCGCCCAGCCGATTGTAGCTGATGTGACTGCCTGCGATGTTTATCTGGTGAAGATTCACCCGGTCGAGAAAGATCCCCACCCCGGTATT
>DMYM01000362.1 GCA_003483645.1 Verrucomicrobiales bacterium | reverse complement strand
GATCTCCTCCTCGGTGGGCATGGGATTGGAGAGGTGATCGGTTACGGGATAGGCGAGCACTTGATAGGAGATTCGTTGCTGCCGTGAGAGGTAGTCGAAGCGAACGACCTCTCGGGAGGTTTCCACTCCGGCACCCAGGAGTTCCTCCAGCTTCTGGAAGCATATCACCTCGCCCATTAACTCATTCAGATCCTTGACGGTTATGCCCAGGGACTTCAGCTCCACTTCGAGAAACTCGGAATAGGCCTGCTGGTTGAATGCGCCGTCCTCCCAGAAGAGGCTCTCTTTCAGGAAGGTTTCGACCTCGGCAGTAGAGGCATGGATACCGAAACCCTCCATGGCCCGCTGCAGGCTCAGGCGATTGATAAGGTATTCGTCAATATCGGGTCCGTTATCCCGCGAACCACCGACGAAAGTGAGGTAGCCCTGCATCCCGTTTGATCTGCCATTGAGCAGAAGACGCTGAATCAGGCGGGTTGGCCTGACTGCAAAACGGTCAAACTGCTGCCGGGTGAAGTCTTGGTCATGTGCGGTGACCACCTTGGGGCCGGTGAGAGACTGATTGGAGCTGCCGAAGAATACGAGTCCCACGAAAATCAGGATCAGGACCACGAACATCAGGCCGGTGTATTTGCGGAAGATCTCGAGCATGTTGCGATTGGTTTGATCGGGATCCGGCAGGTGGCCGGAGGGAGGCGTAGTAAAGCAGGGAGGGCTCAGGGATCAAGGGGGATCACTGCTCTGCAAGCCGGAGGAGGGAGTCGGCAAAAGTGGGGGGGAGGCCGGTGCATCATTCGGGGCGGGAACGAAACCGGGTACGGAAGTAGAGGGGGGCTTGCGCCCCCCTCTACGGAGTCCATCAACCTCAGCACACTTTTACAGCGATGCGAAGCTGACAACTGCTGTTCACCCTTACATGAAAACTGCAACTTTCGTTGCGGCCTTCACTGTAATAAGACCATTAAATCGCTTAAATGTTCGAAAAACACAGTATTTTTTTCATGTTCTTCATAAAGCATTGATTTACAGCGACCTATACTTCTTACATGTTATTAACATTCTCTGTTTTCCAGAAATGAGCCCAGGTGACCTGAAAAAAATACCGCATTGCGTGCCGCCGAGCGAAGGATAGCGTTTCGGTATGAGACTGGGTTTTCCAAGACTGCTGACAGCGGTGTATATTGTGTGCATGGCGACAATTGCGGAGGGTGCCGACCCCGGATTGAAGAAAGGTGAACCCAATCGGTTGATTCACGCAAAATCACCCTATCTGCTGCAGCATGCCTACAACCCGGTGGACTGGTATCCATGGGGAGAGGAGGCCTTTGAAAAGGCGCGGAAGGAAAAAAAGATGATCCTTCTGAGCGTGGGGTATTCAACCTGCCACTGGTGTCACGTGATGGAACGGGAGTCGTTCGAGGACAAGAAGCTTGCTGCCTTCCTGAACAAGCACTTCGTCAGCATCAAACTGGATCGGGAAGAGCGACCGGATGTGGACAAGGTTTATATGACGAGTTACCAGGCAATGTTCGGCCAAGGAGGAGGTTGGCCACTCAATATGTTCCTGACCCCTGATCTGAAGCCCTTCTTCGGGGGGACCTACTTCCCTCCTCAGGATCAGGGACAGCGTCCGGGGTTCATGACAGTTCTCATGCGACTCAGCGAATTGTGGTCCGAGGACCAGGCCGGGATCATGGCCAAGACCAATGACATCCATCAGAAACTTTCAGAGCACCTCACAGAATTACAGAAACTCAATCCGGACGCGGTTTTCAGCGAGGAGCTTCTCAAGGGGTTGCCAGAGAAGTTTCTATCCGGGGCGGACCAGGTTAACGGAGGCTGGGGGCGACAGCAGAAGTTTCCCCAGCCTTCCCACCTGCGCTTTCTCCTGCGCGGCGAGGGTGCCGGACGGGACTTCGCGGTGAAGACGTGCCGCAAGATGATGGAGGGCGGAATCCATGATCAGATTGGTGGTGGCTTTCATCGTTATACCGTGGATCCGGTATGGTTGGTGCCGCATTTTGAGAAGATGCTCTACGATCAGGCTCAGCTGCTGGATGTTTACGTCGAGGCCTGGCAGGTCACGAATGATATGCAGTTCCGGGAGACCGCGGTGGCAATCGCGGACTATGTGCTGGAGAAGCTTACTCACAAGGAGGGCGGATTCTTCGGCGCGCAGGATGCCCAGAGCGAGGGAAAGGAAGGCAAGTACTGGTGCTGGACCGAGGAGGAACTGAAGGCTCTCCTGAGCGACGCGGAGTTCATGGTTGCCAGGAACTGGTTCGGCTTTACGGCCGCCGGTAATTTCATCGATCACAGTGATCCCCAGCCTCTGAGGAATCAGAATGTCCTCTTCCGGGCTGATCCCAAGGCGCAGTTGGGGGCCGCACAGAAGAAGGTGCTCGCGGCTGTGACAGGCAAGATGAAGAGGGCGCGGTCCAAACGGGTGCCGCCGTCCACCGACGACAAGATTCTTGCCTCCTGGAATGGGCTCATGATCGGTTCGATGGCGAGGGCCGGACGAATTCTGGAGGAGCCACGGTATCTTCAGGCGGCACGGAAGGCCCATGCCTTCGTGGTGGCGAAACTATGGGACCCTGCCAGCAAGACGCTCTCGCACCGCTGGCGTGAGAATCACGTTGACAGGAGCCAGCAGAGTGAAAGCTATCTCTACTTCCTGCGGGCCTCCAGGTTGCTCTACGAAGCCACCCTTGATCCGGGCTACCTGAGGCTGGCAGTGGATCTGGCAAATAAGGCTCGCGACCTGTTTTACGACGAAGGGAATGGCGGGTTTTTCGATGGCGAGCAGCGGGATGACCTGGTCTTCAGGCTCAAGGATGATTACGACTCAGCGCTCCCGACTCCAAGTTCCGTGGCACGGCTGGAGTATGCGGTTCTGGCGGAGATCACAGGGAGTGAGGAGTTCCGGGCGGTAGCCGAAAAGTCGCTCCGCTCGGTCGCTCAGATCTTGAAGGAGAGGCCTACCCAGTTGGCCGGAAGCCTGACGGCACTGGAATTCATGGTGGGAAAACCGGCCCGGATCGTGATTGTGGGAGGCAGCCGAAGGGAGGAGTTTCTCAAGGTGTGCTGGAGTGGCGCGCGCCATAATCTGCTCGTAATTGGCACCGAGGGGCCGGTTTCGGAATTTACCGGCAAGTTGGAGGAAAAGGTACCCGGTGAAACCACCGTCTATTACTGTATCGGGCAGACTTGTCGTCTGCCGGAGACGGATCCAGCGGTATTGGCGGAATGGTTGAAGGAGGACCGAGCTACGGGCAGCGAGGCGCCGGATCGGAAGACCATAATACCCCCGGCGCCGAGTCCGGAGTAGCAATGAGACTTGATCCAGGACGGCATGAGTCCTTGACTCGGGGGGTGGGAAGTCGTCTGGGTATTCCGGAGTATGCCATGGCACTGGCGCACGTGGCCTCGTTGCGTTCGGAGGATCCCTATCGCAAGGTGGGGGCCGCGGCGCTGGATGGGGACAATCGGGTGATCGGGACGGCCTACAACGGACTCGCACCGGGCTTTGATCCGCCTCCCGGCTTCTGGGACGATCGGGCGACACGCCAGAAGTTCATGCTGCACGCCGAGATCAATCTGTGCAGTCTCTTCCGCCGGGGGGAAGCCAGGGTGGTGGCCGCCACTACCATGCCCTGCACCTCGTGCATGCAGACGCTCTGCTCATACGGTATCGAGGAGATCTATTACCATGAGATCTACCACCAGTCCGATGCGCCTGAGATTGCAGAGCTGTATGGAATCCGGCTGGAGCAGGTGGAGCACTATCCGCTCAGTGAGTTCGAGTAGCTCGATGCCACCCGGCAGCCTGCCAGCGGCACGGGGAGGCAACCGGGCTAGTCCCCGGCTTCGGATGTGCCGCCGTAAAAGCTCTTTACGTAACCCACTTCTATCATGGTGTCCTCCCACGGCGCGAGAGTCGCAGCGCGACGGAAGACGCGGCGGG
>DMYM01000001.1 GCA_003483645.1 Verrucomicrobiales bacterium | reverse complement strand
AGTGAGGGCGACGTTGGCATTCCCGGCGTTGAGTATATTCTGTCCAGTGCCGAAGGTGTCACTACTGAGAATGAATGTGGCGGCGTGTGCACCAGTAAATGGAACGAGGAGGAAGACAGGGATGAGAAGCTTTTTCATGAGTTAGCCGGGCAGGAGGTGTCTGGCGGTAAGGCCGTGCAAAGGGATCAATGGGGAAATTAGCTGGCAGGGGGGACGGATGGGAAGGCTAAAGATTCCCTTTATCCTTCTTCGGCAAATATTGGCTCACTTTCCGGGTTTCTTCACTTTCCGGGTTTCGCCAGCCTGAAAACCTGGGGTCGTCCACTATTTGGTGCAAAAACCAAGGCCTTATCCTCATCGTCCTTCAGATTGACGATGGCGAGGTGGCGCGAGTCGGTTCGCAGAGAGATCCCGCTTTCCAGGGGCCAGAGCGCGGTAAATTCGCCATTATCCCCACCCCGCAGGAAGAGACTGAGGCCCGCATTCATGCGTCCCGTTTCCCGCTGGGCCCCATTGAAGTTCTGGGCAAGCACTGCGTCAGGGTGGCCGTCGCGGTCCAGGTCATCGAGCGCAATTGCCATGACCGGAGCCATCTGTGCCAACTCCGGAAGTTGCTCCATTTCGAAGCGGCCATCCCCCTTGTTGCGGAAGAGGGCGCTGCCAAGGGTGTTCGCCTCCAGGCGGTGGGCGCCCGCGAGCGCTTCGGGGGTATAAAGTTCCGGCAGCGATTTGCTCGCGAAGGCGGTATAACTTGGCACCCGGGGAATGAGGTGTGGCATGGCTCCGGTTGAGCAGCTTCTCCCCCGGACCGGCAAGAGTCGCCCCTCCTTGTGGTGGGCCTCCACGAGTTGGAGCTGGCCGTCACCTGCAAAGTCGGCGGCGAAGAGGGTTGCGGGGTGCTCGGCACTGGCGTGATACTTGGTGTTGAGTCCGAAATTCCCCGCCAGCAGATCGGTGTCTCCATCCGCATCGACGTCCCCGGCGGTCACGCAGGTCCACCAGCCGGTGTAGGCTTCGAGGCCCGTTGCGGAGGTGTGTTCTACGAGACCTCCAGGAGTGTTCCTGAAGATGCGCACCGGACCCCACTCGGTTGCGAGGGCGAGATCCGGTCGCGAATCGTCGTCGAGATCGAACCACGCAGCCCCGGTAACCATGCCTGCTTCGAGCGGGATCCTGGAAAACCTCCCTGTGCCGTCGTTTTCCAACAGGGCACTCCGGGGGGGAGTCGGGTAACGGGCCGGGACGAATCGTGCTCCGACGAAGAGGTCGACATCGCCGTCGCGGTCATAGTCGCACGGCGCTACGCAACTGCCACTGACCGCATGATCCGGCAAGGACCCGGCCGGGGCGGGCATGAGCACTCCCGCTGTGCTGTTCAGATAGAGCCGGTCCCGGTAGTGGGGATCACCGGCAGGTTTGCTCGATCCTCCACTGACGAGATAGAGGTCCAGATCACCGTCGCCATCCGCATCGAACCAGGCCGCCCCGACGTCCTCGTGGGAGGCATCAGACTTGATGGCTGTGGGCGTGCGTTCTGCAAATCTTCCGGACTCATCCTGAATAAAAAGAGCTCCCGGACGATTCGCGGCTCCGCCAAGGAACAAATCGGTGTCACCGTCGCCATCCGCGTCACCAGCTGCAAGCGCGGGCCCGAATCTCGACATGCGGTTCGGGAGGAGAGGCTGGGAACGAAAGTCGTCGTAGTGGTTTTCGTGGTGTTCGAAATCGAGTCCCAACGCGCCCTCAACCCGGGTGAAGAGAGCAGGGCGCCTCTCGGGGAGTGGCTCCGGCCCGGTTTCCTCTCCCGGCTCGGTCAGCCGGTAGTGGCGGCCTCCGGCGAGATCGCGATACTCCTGGTGACGTCCACTCGGCCACGCGATCCTGAGCGATTTGATGGACTGGTGATGGCCCAGTCCAAAATGCGCCACTGGTTCGCATCCGCTCATGTATCCGCGCGAGCTGGTGATGATCCGGGTGAGGGTCACACCGGTCGGGAGCTGCACCTCGATCCGGGCGTCGAGGCCAAAGCGATTGCTCGCCGTTCCGCGGAGGCTCACCAGGATCGCCCCCGGGTTGCTGGAGTGGTTGCGGTAGATGCCCACCGGGTCGTTCATATTGTTGACCACGACATCAAGGTCGCCGTCGCGATCGAGATCGGCCAGGACCGCGCCGTGGCTGACCGTTTCGTCACCGAGGCCCCACGATTCCCCCACGCTCTCAAATCTCATCCCGCCCCGGTTGCGGAATGCGAGGTTACGCTCTGGAAGCCGCGGGCCACTGAGAAAGATTTCGCGCAGTTTCTCAATCCCTGCCCCGGCCTCCTTGGCGGCGTCCATGCGGTTGTTGGTGTCCGAGTCCTGCACGTTACGCTCGATTCCGTTGGTGAAAAACGCGTCCTCGAGCCCGTCGTTGTCGAGGTCCCCAAAGAGGCCGGCCCAGGTCCAATCGGTGCTGTCGAGGCCGGCAAAGAACGCAACGTCGATGAACTCCCCGTTGCCGGCGTTAACCTGCATGGTGTTGCGCATGTACTGGCGTGGTTCGAGGTTGTCGAGAAACCAGGCAGTGTCGGTCATCGCGCCCATCATGGTCTTCTGCTTGAAATGGGTGGTCGCCGACATGTCGGTGCTCAGGTAGTCGAAAAATCCGTCGTTGTTAATATCGGCAAAGTCGCTGCCCATGGAATTCCAGGAGGTGTAGGGGAGGGCCTCTCCGGTCACTTCGGTGAAGGTGCCGTCGCGATTGTTGCGATAGAGGTGGTCGGGCGTGTGGAAATCATTGGAAACA
>DMYM01000116.1 GCA_003483645.1 Verrucomicrobiales bacterium | reverse complement strand
GCGGGAACGCCTGGAGGGATTTCACGGCGTGGAGAACACCTACATCGCGATCTTTCACGTCCTGGGCGGTCTGGGACTCATTCTCGGCAGCGCCGGGCTGGGAATCGTGACGGCTCGTAACCTCGCCGAACGGCGGGGTGAGTTTGGGGTCCTTCGAACCATTGGCATTCCTCACCGGGTGACCAGGAACGTCATCTTCAAGGAGGTGCGGGCCTTCATCGGGTGGGCCTTTGGGATTGGCCTCCTCGCTTCCCTGGTGGCCATCCTGCCCGCCCTCAACGGGGCGCCCCCGGTGGGAACGTTCCTTGGACTGGGAGCAATGGTGGTTCTCATTGCTCTCAACAGCCTGTTCTGGGCCTTTGTCGGTTACGTGGTGGGCTACCGGCGGCGGGTTGGCATCGGAATGTGAGAACGACTCCGTTCTTTCCGTTGACCGGGAGGCTTCCTAGGCTGTCCGGGTGAAACAACTGCTGCTTGCATTGCTGATGACGGCCCCGCTGGTCTCCGGGGCGGAATGGATTGACCTGTGGCCCGGGGAGGCGCCGGGCGCCAAGCGCCCCAAGGCCGGCACGGAAACGGGGGGAGGTGGCTGGCGCATTGCCCATACCGAGGTTCCGCAGTACGTGCTCTTCAAGGCGGAGAAGCCAAATGGAACAGGGGTGGTCGTCCTGCCCGGCGGTGGCTATGCCATGCTGGCCGCGGATCACGAGGGTCGGCAGGTGGGGGAGTGGTTCGCCAAGCGGGGAATCACGGCCATTGTCGTGAAGTACCGGGTCAGCTCCAATCCGGCGCTTGGGTATCACTTTCCCGTTCCCCAGATGGATGCCCGGCGGGCGATCCGGACCATGCGCTTCAAGGCCGGGGACTGGGGGATCGATCCGGGCAGGATTGGAATCATGGGGTTCTCAGCCGGCGGGCATCTCTGCTCCACTGCGGTGACCATGTTTGACGACAAATTCGAGCAGGAAACGGACGATCCCATCGACCAGATCAGTTGCCGCCCGGACTTCGGGATTCTCTGCTATCCGGTCATCGCGATGGGCCAGCCCCACTGTCATCAGGGGTCGGTGCGCAATCTTCTGGGAGCCAATCCCTCCAGGGAGCTCATGGACAGGAACAACACCGCCAGGCGGGTGACCAGGAAAACGCCGCCCATTTTCCTCGTGCACTCCGCCGATGACCGGGCGGTGCCCCTGCGCAACGGAACGGATTTTGCCGCCGCCTGTGCAGACAATGGAGTGCCGGTGTCCTGCCATATTTATGCGCAGGGAGGCCACGGCTACGGACTGGGACGCTCGGGAGACTCAAAGACGTGGGCGGCCCGACTTGAGGACTGGCTGCGTCACAATAAGTGGATGAAGTGAAAAAGGGCGCTTTCGCGCTGGCTCCTCCTGCGGGTGTCTGCTGGCGGGCAAGCAGGGAACTCAGCTTGGGGCAGCTGCTTCTTCGTCCTGTTCCTCGTCGCCACCGGAGTCGACCCGTTCCACGGTGGCGCCTTCGCGCAGGCTGGAAGCGAACTCGTGCAGGGCGTCGCGGCGCTTTTCGAACTCAACCCGGTGGGCGATATCTTCCTTCACTTCTTCAAAGGGCCGCACCACAGCTGGTTTGATCTCCGCGATCTTGAGGATGTGGTAGGAGTGCTCGTAGGCGATGACCGGGCTCACTTCGTCCAGGCGCATGGTGAACATGATGGACTCGATCGGGTTCGAAGGCCGATCGAAGGCGATCCAGCCCAGGTCTGTTTCCCCTGATTCCTTTTCCGTCTCGGCCGTGGCGATCTGTTCGAAGTCGGCCCCTTCGATCAGGGTCTCGCGGAGTTCTCCCATCTCCTCCAGCAGGAGCACGGGATCCTCGTGCTTCTCGAGAGCCTTCATCAGGTGCAGCACGCGGACCTCGGTCACGGTACGGAAATCGCGTTGGTTTTCCTGGTAGTAGATCTCGACGTCGTTCTCGCTGACATCGGTCTTACCGGCCAGCACGCAGTCGAGGAACTTTTCCATCCGCAGGTTGGCTTCGCACTCGTCGAGGAGGGGTTCGCGTTGAGCCTCCAGCATGTCCCAGCTTGCCCCATGCTTGCGGTACTCCTTGAGGGTTTCTTCAAAGCGGGCCTTGATCTCGGCGTCGGGTAGCTCGGGGAAGCGGTTCTCGGCTTCCTGGGCAATCAGGACGGAGTCGACAACTTCCTCTTCGGCCTGAGCCATGAATTCGGGGTCACGCTCGCAGCAGGAAATCTGCAGGCGCGCTTCGGCCTCGGACTTGATCCGGGCGAAGGCCTCCTCAAGGAGGTTGGGGTCGATAAGCTCTCCGTTGACGCGAAGCATGCCGGACAGGTAGCGCCGGAGCGGCAGATCGCCAACTCGAAAGAACGCCTCAATTTGCCACGATGTTGACCAACCGGGCGGGGACAACGATCACCTTGCGTACCGTCAGGCCCTCGAGGTGTCCCTGCACTTTCTGGTCGGCCTGGGCGGCGGCCTCCACCTGGTCCCGGGCGGCCTCGGCCGCTACCATGATCTTGGAGCGCACCTTGCCATTGACCTGCACCACCATCTCGATCTCGTTCTCCACGAGGAGGGAGTCGTCGTAGGAGGGCCAGCCCTCCCCGAGGCAGGAGCCAGGGTAGCCCAGGCGCTCCCAGAGCTCCTCGGTGAGATGGGGGGCGAAGGGATTGAGGAGAACCAGGAGGTCACGAAAGAGGGCGTGGGGGACTTTCTCCGCGGAGGTGAAGGCGTTGGTGCATTCCATCATCTGGGAAATCGCGGTGTTGAACCGCAGCTTCTCGATGTCCTCGCCCACTTTCTTGATGGTGGCGTGCACTATTTTCAGGAGGCCCTCATCGGCGTTCCCGTCTTCCAGCTTGTCGCCCGCTCCCCACTCGCCTTCCTGGTTCAGGCTCATGGCGACCCTCCAGGTCTTGGCCAGGAATCGGGAGACCCCCTCCACGCCCTGCGTGTTCCAGGGCTTCACCTGTTCCAGGGGGCCCATGAACATCTCGTAGAGGCGGAAGGCATCGGCGCCATACTCTGCCACCACGTCATCGGGATTAATGACGTTACCGAGGGACTTCGACATTTTCCGTCCATCTTGCCCCATGATGAGCCCCTGGTTGACGAGCTTCTGGAACGGCTCGGGCGTATTCAGGTGACCAAGGTCATTGAGGATCTTGTGCCAGAAGCGGGCATAGAGCAGGTGCAGGACGGCGTGTTCGGTCCCCCCGATGTAGAGGTCGACTCCTCCGGGATTGCCGTTGCTGCCGAGCCAGTATTGCTCGGCCTCGGGAGAGAGGAACTGCTCCGGGTTGGCCGGGTCACAATAGCGGAGATAGTACCAACAGGAACCGGCCCATTGCGGCATGGTGTTGGTTTCACGCCGCCCGCCGCCGGGCAACTCCACCCACTCCGCTGCCTTGGAGAGCAGTGGCTCGGGATCTCCGGTGGGATTGTAGTCTTCCAGTTCGGGGGCTAGGAGCGGCAGCTCCGACTCGGGGAGGGCTTCGTGTCGCCCGTCCTTCCAGATGATGGGAAAAGGCTCCCCCCAGTAGCGCTGACGGGAGAAGAGCCAGTCGCGCAGCTTGTAGTTGATCTGCGCTTCGCCCCGGCCCTGCTCTTCCAGCCAGGCGGTGATCGTCTTCCTGGCCTCGGGAGTGGACTGGCCATCGAGCGGCCCGGAGTTCACCGCCGTGCCGTCACCGGTAAAACCCTGCCAGTCTTCGCCAGCGGGAGGCTCCACCACCTGCAGGATGGGCAGGTCAAACGCCCTTGCAAACGCGAAGTCCCGGGTATCGTGAGCGGGCACAGCCATGATGGCGCCCGTTCCGTAGCCCATCATGACGTAGTCCGCGATCCAGACCGGGATCTGTTCGTTGTTGACGGGATTAATGGCGAAGGCGCCGGTCGGAACCCCCGTCTTACCCTTGTTGAGTTCGCCCCGCTCCATTTCGGACTTGGTGGCGCAGGCCTTCTGGTAGTCCGCGACAGCCTCCCGCTGCTCTTCGGTGGTAATCTGGTCCACGAGGGGATGCTCGGGAGCCAGAACCGTGTAGGTCGCCCCGAAGAGGGTGTCGGGCCGGGTGGTGAAGACCTCGATGCCGCATTCGTGATCGTCCGCCAGGGCGAACACCACCCGCGCCCCTTCGGACCGGCCGATCCAGTTTCGCTGGAGCAGTTTGATTCCCTCGGGCCAGTCGAGGTCGTCCAACTCGTCAATGAGGCGCTGGGCATAACTCGTAATGCGAAGCATCCACTGCTGCAGTGGGCGGCGTTCGACCACGTGCCCCTTCTCTTCCCACTCTGCCACTTCTTCATTGGCCAGGACCGTGCCCAGGCTGGGACACCAGTTGACCGGTGCCTCCGCCACGTAGGCGAGGCGGACCTCGTCGATCTGGTCCCTGGACCAGCCCCGGGCCTCCAGTTCGGAAACAGGCCTGGCCTTCTGTTCTGCCTCGTCGAAGTAGCTGTTGTAGATCAGCAGGAAGATCCACTGGGTCCACTTCACGTAATTGGGATCGGTGGTATTGACCTCACGGTCCCAGTCATAGCAGAAGCCCAGCATCCTGAGCTGACGGCGAAAGTTGTCGATGTTGTTCTGCGTGTTGATCCGTGGATGTTCACCGGTCTTGCGGGCATGTTCCTCGGCAGGCAGGCCGAAGGCATCCCAGCCCATCGGATGGAGAACATTGAATCCCTTCTTGCGCTTGTAGCGGGTGACAATGTCCGTGGCGGTGTAGCCTTCGGGGTGGCCGACGTGCAACCCGGCCCCGCTTGGGTAGGGAAACATGTCGAGGGCATAGAACTTGGGCGCGTCCGGATCAAATCCCTCCTCTCCCGGTCCCGGCATACGGAAAGCTTTGCCCGCATCCCATCGTTCCTGCCATTTGGATTCGAATTGATCGAAGGGATAGGGTTTGCGTCGCTCGCTCATCGTGCTGCTTCTTCGTATCCCGGAAGGGGGCGGGACGGTGGCAGATATCCCGTATCAGGGCAAGTGCTCCCCCGGAAAGCAGAACCCCGCCGCGGTAGCACCGAAACCCCGACGGGGCCTCTGTCGCTCCTTTCAGAAGAAAGGAGCGAAGAACGGTCTATTGGTATTCAAAGCTGTTCAAGGGGCTCTTTTCTTTCCGCCGGGGAGGAACGGCACAATGGGGCAGCGTGGGAAGGCCGGGGGGAGACGCGAGCGAAATCCTATCGTATGTTTATGCGAGCACAACCGGACTGCGACGCCGTTGAGAGGCGGGGACGGCGGGCAGATTCTTCAGAGTCACCGATCTGGGAGGACTACTGCGCGGACACGAAACTCTGTCTGATCCAGCGACGGGGATCAGGTCCTTTCCGGCCGGGAAAATCAGAAGGAATTCTCCTCTTTTCGGATTTTCTTCTCGATTCGATGCGGGGAGGATCAAGTGATGAAGCAATTGCTGCTGGCGACCCGGAACGCGCACAAGACCGAGGAGGTTGTGGCCATGCTTGAGGGCTGCTTCAAAGTGGCGGATCTTTCTACCTTTCCTGATGCTCCGGAAGTGGAAGAGACCGGGGTGACATTCGGCGAGAATTCGACGCTCAAGGCGGTTGCCATCAGCAAGGTGAGCAAGTCGCTTGTCCTTGCCGACGATTCCGGTCTGGAAGTCGACGCCCTGCAAGGTTCGCCCGGGGTCTACTCTGCCCGTTTTGCGGGACCGGATGCGGACGATCCTGCAAACAACCAGAAATTGCTCACTGAACTCACCGACGTTCCCATGGAACAACGAACGGCGCGCTTTCGATGTGTGATGGTGGTGGCCCGGT
>DMYM01000299.1 GCA_003483645.1 Verrucomicrobiales bacterium | reverse complement strand
TAGGATCCCCTGCTCTGTCCCGGTTTCAGTATTCCCTTCACCTCGTCCCAGCGCAGCGCGGTTTCACCAAAGTCCACCACCCCGCTCAGTTCATCAATGCGCGCGGTCTCAAACTTGACCACCTGCCGGCCGCTTTCCTCAAACTGAGGGCCATCTCTGGTCACATCCACCTCCACGTACAGCCGGCGCACCTGCAGTTCTTCAGTCTCAACCCGTTTTCTCAGAAGGGGAACAAAGCGGACCTCGGTCTTCAATTCCTCTGCCTCAATGCGACGGATCAGGCCCTCACCCTCTGCAATGAAATTAGGAGCGCTCAATTCAATCCCGTCCCACTTGAATGTGTCGAACTCAGCCTCCACCTCCAGCGCCTCACTCACCTTGAGGTTCACCAGTAGACGGAAACCGTCACTGCGCAGGTAGTTCTTCAGCCACATGTAGCCAACCGGCACCAGCAGGGCACCCAGCACCAGAATCCCCACCAGCAGGCGCCCCAGCCACACCCGGGTGCTGCTGCCCCGGGAGGACCCGGCTCGTCTACGTTCTCTGCGGGAGGCCATTACTTACGAGAGGGTAACACTCCTCCGGGTTCGCTCAAGATTCCTCTTTCCTGCCCCGATCAGGGAAGTCCCTGCCGAAACGCCCCTGGCCTTGCGACGTTTGTACTTCCCAGCAGGCGGAGGGTGGGTTTCAATCCCGAGGTTGATCCCTCCGCCCGGTTTCGCATCCGGCCCCATCGCCACCCCGATCCCCATCCAGCGTGCTAGAGCTCAAGGAGGTCTGTTTCACCATCCAGAAAGACGGCGAGCCCGTTCACCTCGTGAACAAAGCCAGTCTCGCTGTTCCACGGGGACACTTCATGGCCATCGTGGGCCCCTCCGGCTGCGGAAAGACCACTCTCCTCAAGACCATCGCCGGACTCAACCCCGAGTCCGAAGGCTCCCTCTGGTGGGACGGGCGCAATCTCTCCGAGGAGGGCGACCTGGAACCATGGGAAATCGGCTACGTTCCCCAGTTCTCCATCGCCTACGACGAACTCACCGTCGATGAGGCGGTCGAGGCCGCAACCCGCCTGCGGGTAAAGAGCAGGAACCTTGAGGATCTTGACCAGCGTATCGACCGCGTCCTTGAGGAAACCGGTCTGGCTCCCATTGCCGACCGCCATATCAAGGTCCTCTCCGGCGGACAGAAGCGGCGCCTCGGACTCGCCATGGAGCTCGTCTCCGACCCCAAGCTTCTCCTCTGTGACGAGGTCACCACCGGACTTGATCCCCGTTCCGAACGCGAAATCGTACATCTCCTCCACGACCTTTCCCGCAACGATGGCCGCACCGTTATCCTGGTCACGCACTCTCTCGCTCATCTCCAACTCTACGACTCGATCCTCGTAAACCACGAGGGCAGCGTCGCCTACCACGGTCCCCCCGGCCAGCTCACCCACTACTTCTCGGTCGACGACTCCGAGGAAGTCTACCCCGCCCTCGCCAAGCAGACTGGTGAGGAATGGCAGGAGTCCTGGGCAAAACACCGCGTAGCCTACTACCGAAAGCTCGAACGCACGCGCGAACTCCATATCGAGACCGGCGTGATCAAGTTGCCCGCCAGTGAGGAATCCACCGGCGAAGAGGACGAACAGGCGACCAAGAAGAAGAAGAAGAACAAAACTGCGCCTCTTCGCCTGCCGAGCACCTTCAGCCAATTCGGAACCTTGCTCACCCGGCGCTGGAAAATCTTCTTCCGCGACCGGACCCAGGTCCTGCTCCAGGTCGCCATCCTGCTCTGCTTCCCCATCCTCGTTACTTTCTTTGCCGAACGGGGAAAGGAGCCCATCAAGCGCCTCTCTGATATTCCAGAGGAGAATATCGTCCTCGAACTGCAATCCCGGGTCGAGGTCCGCGAGGACCAGATCCGGGTCGGCGCCGCCGTCTCGGGAATGATCATGTTCGAGGTCATCCTCCTCGCCCTGATGGGCTCCAACAATGCCGCCCGCGAAGTGTCTGGGGAACGGAAGATCATGGAGAAGGAGAAGTTCAGCGGCGTCCGCCCAGTCTCCTACCTTCTCAGTAAACTCGCCTTCCTCACCTGTCTCATCCTTGCGCAGTCACTCTGGATGGCCATGTTCGTGGAGTTCTTCTGGCAATTCAGTGGCTCCTTTGTCAGCCATGTCTCCTTCCTCATCCTCGTCAACGCCTCCATCACCGCGATCTGCCTGGCCATCTCTTCCATCATGAAGACCCCGGAGCAGTCTTCCCTCCTCTCCATCTATCTCGTCGGCTTCCAACTCCCCCTCAGCGGCGCCGTCCTCGCCCTTCCCGAGTTCTTCGAAAACCTCACTCAACCCTTCGTCTCCGCCTACTGGGCGTGGTCCGGCAGCATCGATGCCCTCGGTGGCAATATCCATACCGCCGTCGATGTGATCACCGAGACCGAACTCTCACCCGGCAATATCTGTTTCTTCGCTCTCTGCGCCCAGACCATGGTTGGAATCATTGCAGCCTGGATGGGAATGGTGCGCCACCAATGGGACAATTAGGCCTCTTTCCCCATGAATTGCCCCCCCAAATGACAGCTCCCAGATCACCCGAACGGGTGGATCAGGGCTGCCTCTGCTCCTTTCTCCGAACCCTCCCGGGCCGGAATTCCCGAATTCCTAGGTTTAGCAATCTCCGATTCCCCCGTAGAATCCCACTGTTCCTTCCCTTTAGCGCTTAGAATCAAGAATATGGGTCGCCGCGCCAGCTCCGGTCTCAACGCCACCGCCATCATCGGTATCGCGGCGGTCGTCCTCGTCGTCATCGTCGGCGGCGCCTTTGTCCTGAAGAAGGGCAAGAAGGAGGGCTTCACCGGACAACCCCTCCCCGTGCAGGAAACCTTCACCAACGCCACCGCCATGCGACGCAACGAATACACCGTGGAAGGCACGGTCTTCCGCATCGAGAGCCGGGATTCCGGCGTAGGCGTCTGCCTGATGGTGGAAAGTGATAGCGGCGAGGAAGAGGCAGTCTTTGTCAAGGTCCCTGAGGATATTGCAACCATCAACCTGGAACGCGACGTCACTTACGCCTTCATGATCCGGGTGGAAGAAGGAGGCGTAAACGTTGCAACCGCGATCAAGAAGCCCTAGAATACCGAGTAAGAGATCAGCCAAGCAATCCGGCATGAAGAACCAATTGATCCGAATCGCGCTCCTCCTCGCCCTCAGCGGCGTGGCCCCGGGCCAGGTCTACACCCCGCCCACTCCCGGCAAGAAGCCCAAC
>DMYM01000381.1:5326-5506 GCA_003483645.1 Verrucomicrobiales bacterium | reverse complement strand
CAAAGGGCTTCCCGCGGCCCACCCGCCCGGCCACAAAGGCGATCACGAAGACCACCAGGACGTAGACGAGAAACGACACAAGGGCCGCGCTCGATCCCCCGGTGGCAGCCTCTGCGAGGATGATCATGATTCCGGCTGTTCCGGCCCGGTTTGAGCCTCCTCTTCCTCCTCACTCCGATC
>DMYM01000381.1:4300-4991 GCA_003483645.1 Verrucomicrobiales bacterium | reverse complement strand
GGATCCAGGTCGGTGTCCTCCATGAAAAACATCGTGAACCAGAAGGTGAACCCGCAGGCCGCGATCCAGGGAAGCACCACGCCGAAGAAAACCCAACGCGGCAACCCCATCACGGTGACCACTTCCTTTTCGTTCTCTCCGTCCCAGCCCAGCGAACAAACTGTCGCGGTCCAGACCAGGAACACCAGCCAGCCGATGACAATGACCACGGTTTCGCGGCTCGATTGACGGAACGATTCCCCCAGCCGCTTGTTTCTGTCCTCCTCCGACCTCACGATTCCGTCAACAATTAGAGAGGATTCGGGGGAGCATCAAGAATCATCCCCGGAGGCGCAATTCCCCTCCCCATCCTCCTACTCCGGACGCCCCTTGGGATCAGGCTTCTCGCCCTTGATCAGCTTCACGGCCTGGCGGGCGAGGCGGCGACCGAAGAGGTCGTAGCCTTCCTTGGTGTAGTGAAGGTCGTTCCACTTCCTCCCGTCCCGTTCCTTGTCGTTGGTATCGTCGGTGTCGGCCCACGCTCCGCGCGGATCATCGTTGGCCACTTTGACCTGCGCATCGCGCACCGCATTCCACTGCTGGTGGGAGAGGTGATCGCAAAGGCGGCCGATGACGAAGTTCATCCCGGGAGCTTTCAGGTCCTTGCGCAGGTTGGCAATGAGCGTCTTCATGCTCTCCTCGTAGGCGGCCG
>DMYM01000381.1:3061-3964 GCA_003483645.1 Verrucomicrobiales bacterium | reverse complement strand
CCGGTCTTACCATCGCGCTCTCCCTGCATCCACAGGAAGGTGATGCTGTCCGGCTTGCCTTCCGCAATGCTGGCCTTCGCCTGCTTGAGTACCACATCGTAGAATTCCGCAGGATCGTTGAACTGCTGGGTGAGCTTGTTGTTCCTTGCGATCTCGTCCCAGGTTTTCACCCACTTGCGAATGGGCTGGCCTCCCTGCGCGAACTTGACGTGCTGGATGTCCGCCCCGGGCATCAGTTTCTTCAACTCCGGCAGGACGGAAGCCTGCTCCTTGAGACCCTGCATGTTGCTCTGGCCCGAGAGGATGAAGAGATGGCGTTCTCCGGCCTGGGCCAGGGAGGCGAAAAGAGCGCAGACCCCGACAACAGGGCAAATGGGCAGCTTCATATGCCCCTTGGTTAGAGGGCTGGCCGCTGCTTGTCAGCGCCAATCTTCCAGTCCTGCGGCGCCAGGCGCTTGCCCTGGCATGAACGCTCCCCTAGAATTTCTGACGCGGGAGGCCAAACCCCTGCCGGCCCATCTGGACTCCTACTGTCATGCCCTCCCACCTGTTTCTCCTCCCTCTAGCGCTCCTCGCTGCTTCATCCCTCCCCCTCGCCGCGGCCAAGGCCCCCGATGGGAAAATCAACCTCCTGGCCGATCCTTCCTTCAAGGACTGGGTCTTTCATCTCAGCGAGAAGAACTCGCTCAGCACCAGGCGGGAGGAAGTCGCCGTGATCAAGAACGGCATCCTCCAGGTAACCGGGAAAGGCTTTGGCTACTTCCGGACCCGGGAAGCCTATCGGGACTACCATCTCGTGCTTGAATACAAATGGGGCGAGAAGACGTGGTCGAAGCGTGCGGATCGCGCCCGCGATTGCGGACTGCTCCTTCACAGCCATGGACCGGATGGATCCTTTGGCGG
>DMYM01000381.1:0-2660 GCA_003483645.1 Verrucomicrobiales bacterium | reverse complement strand
ACCAAGGAGGGAAAACTGATCCCCACCCGCCTGACCTGCGAGGTAGAGAAGGCCGCCAAGGGCCATCGCTGGAAGAAGGGTGGCACCCCTCTCACCTTCCCGCCCACAGGCAAGTCCGTGGCCAGTATCCGGTGGAAAGATCGCGATCCTGCCTGGAAAGACGTAAAGGGATTCCGCGGCGCCAGGGATGTCGACAGGCCGGTGGGAGAATGGAACCGCATGGAAGTCATCTGCGATGGGACATCCTACCGCATCCTGCTCAATGGAATTGTCGTGAACGAAGGCCGGGATGCTAGCCCGGCTTCCGGTTTTATCGGCATCCAGAACGAGTGGGCGGAGTGTTTTATCCGCCGCCTTGAGCTCTGGCCGGTTGGCGGCTTCAAGAAAGAAACAGGCAAGCTGTCAGACCCCCTGCCCCGCTGCAAATGGTCCCAGCCCGACAGACGTCTCGCTGCCTGCCGTCCGAGGGGCCCCAATATCTTTCCCGAGTACCGAACGAGCCTGTAGTACTCCGAAGTTTCACTCCGTCCCCTTCCGGAAGATGTCTGTCCCGGAGACCATCGAAATCGTCAACTGCCACGCCGAGGGAGAAGTGGGTGATGTTATCGTGGGCGGCGTCGATCCGCCCCCGGGCAAAACGCTCTGGGAACAGCGCACCTTTCTCGAGGAAGAGCAGTCCCTGCGCAACTTCGTTCTCAACGAACCGCGGGGCGGAGTCTTCCGCCACGTCAATCTCCTCGTTCCGGCGGTGAACCCTGACGCCGACATGGGGTTTCTCATCATGGAGCCCGCCGACACCCCTCCCATGTCGGGTTCCAATTCCATCTGCGTCGCCACCGTTCTCCTGGAGCATGGGATTCTGCCCATGACCGAACCGGAGACCCGACTTGTCCTCGAGGCCCCGGGTGGCCTGATCGAAGTGCAGGCTCAATGCCGGAACGGCAGGGCTAAACGCATCACCATCACCAATGTGCCCTCCTTCGCCGCCCGGCTGGAGGTGCCCCTGGAAGTCGAGGGGCTGTCCACCCTCCGGGTCGATACCGCCTACGGTGGAGACAGTTTCGTGATCGTGGACGCCCAGACCCTCGGCTTCGAACTCGTGGCTAGCGAGGCTAGGGCGCTAACGGAACTGGGAATGAGAATCGTATCCGCTGCCAACGAGCAAATCGGGTTCGCCCATCCCGCAAACGCGGAATGGGGGCACCTCTCCTTCTGCCAGTTCGCTGGGCCCCTCGAGCGCGAGGGCAGGATCCTCACCGGCCCCAACGCGGTCGCTATTCGTCCCGGCAAGATTGACCGTTGCCCCACCGGTACGGGCTGCTCGGCGCGCATGGCAGTCCTCCACCGGAAGGGTATCATGAACACTACCGATACCTATCGCGCGCGCTCCCTGATCGGGTCGGAATTCCTCTGCGACATCGATGCCGTCACCACCGTGGGCAACATTCCCGCCATTCATCCGAGAAT
The DNA here is from genome assembly GCA_003483645.1 of Verrucomicrobiales bacterium. Classification (GTDB taxonomy): domain Bacteria; phylum Verrucomicrobiota; class Verrucomicrobiia; order Verrucomicrobiales; family Akkermansiaceae; genus Roseibacillus_B. The sequence continues at coordinate 1,193 of DMYM01000381.1, read as the reverse complement.
CTCAGGCCGGGCCTGGATTACCGGCACAACCCGCCACACCCTGCAGCGGGAGGATCCCTGGCCCGGGGGCTACCGGCTTTCCGACACCTGGCCGGGCGCCTGAGAGGGATTCCCCTCCCTCAGCACTACTCACTCGTGCCTCAGTCCCTCCCGCCCGGGCGGACCCGGGGCCGCTGCGGAGGCTGGCCCGGCCGGCGCTCTCCCCGGGGCAACCCCCGGCGCCCGGATGGCGGTCCCCTGCGCTCGTCCGCTCCGGGTCCGGCTCCGCGACCTCCCCGGTGATCAATCTCACCGTCCCCGTCACGATCTTCCCCGTAAGGCATTCCGTTCTCAAAGTAGACCCGCTCGCGGCGGCCCTCCGATACGTGTTCGCTGTAGACTTTGCGTTCTTCCGTCTTGGCAAAGGAAGCGTTGGCCTTGAGGAGGGCGGATTTCAGTTCTTCCAGCTCAGCGTCCAGGGACAGCTCTGCCATCACGTTTCCAGTCTGTCCGAACTTGTCCGCGCGGATCACGAAGAAGCCTGCCTTGCCGCGTTCCCCCTTCACCGCTTCACGCCACTTGGCATCCGGTTCGTTTTCCGCAAAGTCGGTGTGAAATTTCCCCACGATTTCCCCGTCGCTCATCAGGGGCCGCAGGGCCTTGCGCAGTTTGTCCCGCTCCTCCCCGGGCGCCACCACATAGAGAAGCAGACGCTGATCTCCCGAAGCCACATTCAGTCCCTGGCGGAAGCTGTGAAAGTCCTGCAGCACTGCCCCTTCTTTTGAATCTCTGGGACGATATTTCCTGGAGATCTCCTCCATCGCATCGACCACCCCCTCGTGACCGGCTCCCCGTCCCCGATTCGGTCCGCGGTTCCCGCGACCCTGGCGCAGTCCCTGGGCGGGGCTGCGACCCGTTCCGGACAAGCGGGTCTCCCCATCCGGCGCGAGAATGCAAAAGGCGGTATTCTCAAAGCGCCCACTCAGGAAAGAACGCACCATTTTCTGGTGCTCCTCGCTCTCATACGATTCCAGTCGCACGCACACGAACTCCCGGGAGGCTTCAATGAATTCTTTCTGTGAGAACAAACTGTTCTGCGTATTGGTGTAGCCCGGTCAGAACACGCCCGAGATCCCGCTGCAGGTCGCCGCCGCGGCCATGAAGAAGATCGGGCGATTGGACCGCTTGGCCTCGTCAAGGGCGGTTTCCCAGGT
>DMYM01000460.1 GCA_003483645.1 Verrucomicrobiales bacterium | reverse complement strand
TTCAAGTATTCGGTTTCGTTGAAGGTGAGGGTACGACCAGTGGCATAGCTGGCGAGGTGCTTTAGGAAGCTGAAGGCCACCTGGTCGATGCGATCGTTGGCGAGGTATTTCTTGAGGGCGTTGGCATCCACGATCTCGGTCTTGTCGGGCAGGGTGGTGCTCGCATCGACCTTCTCCTTCTTGAGGAGCCCGGCGCCGTCGAACTGTTCGAAGGGAAGTCCCCACGGATCGATTTTCTCGTGGCACTGCATGCAGCCATCCTGGTTGCGGTGCTGTTCCAGTCGTTCGCGCAAGGTTTTCTTCTCCCTGTTTTCCCGCGGAAGATCGGGCACATTCGGTGGGGGAGGTTCGGGCGGTTCCGCGATGATCTTGCGGGCCACCCATGCGCCGCGCTTCACGGGATTGGACTCATGCCCGTCGGTGAGCCCGGACAGGATGGCGACCTGGGTCAGGACCCCGCCGAGCGTCTCGCTCTCGTGACGGACCGGCGCGAAGGCATACCCGTGCTCGGTGCGGTCCCCGATCCCGTAGTACCCCGCCACCACGTCGTTCACCACGATGAAGTCGGAGTCGAGGAGATTGCGGAGCGGGAGGTTTTCGCGGATGAGATGGGTCACGAAGTGAATGGGCTCCTTCCGCAATTCCCTCCTCGTTTCCTTTTTCATGCGCTCCCAGGAGACGTTCACCACGTCGAACTTGTCGAGGCTCAGCCACTGGTGGACAAACTCCCCGGTAAATTGCGCGAAGCGATCGTCCGCCACGAGGCGATCGACCTCCGTGGGAACGGCGGCCCGGAGTTTCCCGCTCTCCGCCAGCGACTGGAGCTTCTCATCCGGGGTGGTGTTCCAGAGGAAGTAGGAGAGCTTGGCGGCCAGTTCATGGGGCGAAAGGGGTTCGGCCTGCGGACCGGCGCTCTCTTCCGTCAGATACAGAAATTGCGGCGAGGTCAGCACCACCAGGAGGGCATTGCGGATGCTTCGCTGGAAGTTTCCGGTTTGCTCCTTGCTCTCGCGCCATACCGCGAGGAGGGATTCAAGTTCCCCGTCGGTGGGCGGCCGGCGAAACGCCCTGGTGGCAAAGCGTTCGAGCACCTCCCGGGCATAGGCCGGGGGATCGTCGCGGCGCGGGGAGGGAAAGAAAATGTCGGCGTGTCCCCGCGGCGGCCAGGTTTCATGATACGGCCCTTCGAACTCGATGGCGCGGATGAGCGCACGCGGAATCTGGCGATCGTCGGTCGGCTCGCTCCGGATGCCGATCTCCTTTAGCCCCGAGAGGTAGTTGGGGTTATCCTCTTCGGTGTCCTGCGAGGCGAAGCCGCTGACCGGGGCTCGGAAGGAATAGCGTTCGACCGTCGCGGAAGGAACTGGCTTGGGCACATCAAACCGCGAGAGCCTCGGCCCCACGTCGGTCCGCAAGCCCATGTGGACACTGAGGTGCGGCACGCGCTTCTCAAAGCTCGCGAGTTGCCTGGCCACCTCGCTGTCATCCGCGACGGGAGTGATCCATGCCTCCTTGAGATTCCTGCCATTTCCGCAGCCCACCTTGATCGTGATGGGTCCCCCGGGAAAGCGAGCCACGAGAAACGGGCCGACGAGATTCCCATCGGGGTCAGGGGGTGGCGGAAACGGCTTCAGCCGCTTGGAGAACGTCCGCTTGCCGATGTCGGCGGTCACCACGTCATCCCCGGGCTGGCCGGTCCATACGTTGTCTATCTGATAGATTCCCGCCGCGGGCAGCTCGACGGTCGCTTCCTTTCCACCCGCGATGTCCACCACGATGCGCCCCTCCGACGCCGGAGCACGGGTGTCGGGCAGGTAGCCATCGTCATAGCGGGCCGCTTCCACCGTGACCTGCAGGATCCCCGATTTCGGCAATTCGCGCATCGGCATGGAGAATGTCGGAGCCGGTCCCCGCACCTCTGTTGAACCGTTCTTGGTCTCGGGTGAGCGGGGTCGCAGCAACAATCCTTCCGGAACAAAGTGCGCGGTTCGGCCGTAGTTGTATCCGCCGGTGTATTTCCCGATGATGGCGGCGAAGACGGAGTGATGCAGTCCTTCGAAGTCCCTCCAACCCCGCACGGTGGCGTTTCCCTTGTAACCTTCGTTGAAGCGGTACTTCTTCCGCATTGCGAGGGGCTCGAAGGAAAACGGCTTCTCTGGGAGAACCTCGTGGACCCAGTAGTCCGCGCGGGGAAGAATTCTCGGCCCCTCCAACTCAACGTGGTCGGCGCTGGGATTCTTGTTTACTCCCGATCCGAGTTCCACGCGGAAGCACTGGATGCGGGGTTTCCTGCTTTCGTCGACCAGGCAGAGATCGAGCGCCCTTTCCGCAATCTCAAAATAGGTTTCCATCATCCGGGGCATCAGCAAGAGGGTGTCCCCGTTGTTCTTGAAGCCCTCCTTTGAGAATCCGTCGGCCGGGAGGAGATCGGCGAGGCGATCCTCCACGCCCAGCAAGTCACGCAGGGTGTTGTGATACTGCGCCACCGTCAGCCGGCGCACCGAGCCGTTCTTGGCACGCACTTTGCGTTCCCCCTCCCGCAGGGCCTGCGCGACCCACTCCGTGACCATTTTGCGCTCCTCCATCCCGGGTTGGCGCTCGTCTTCCGGCGGCATGGCTTCGTCCACCAGTTGCTTATGGACGTGCTTGAGCAGAAACAGTTGTTTGTCCTCCAGGGACCCATCAAGAATGTCGACCCGCACTCCCGACTTCATCTTCTTGGCGCCGTGACAGCGGTAGCAGTATCTCTTCAAGACCGGCTGGACGGTCTCCCGGAACTGGGACTCCAATTGCGCCGCCACCAGCTCGGAGTTGCGGTCCTTCTCCTGGGCAAATCCGAGCGAGCTCCCTAGGGAAAGGACAAGAGCGTGGAGCCAGATTGCACGCATCATCAAGGATAGCCTGAACTCGGGCACGACGAATCCTTCAACGCGGTAGTTTTCAATTTCACTTGGACTGAGTTGAGACATTGATTCTGCTAAACTGTAAGATTTTTTAATACATTAGAAGCCCTGGAATCACCTTGGCTCCTTCGACG
>DMYM01000185.1 GCA_003483645.1 Verrucomicrobiales bacterium | reverse complement strand
CCCTCTCCGAATGGCAAGCTCCTCGCGCACACCGATCGCAACCAGGTTTTGTGGATGCGGGATCTTGCCAGTGGGGTCGAATGGAAGGTGGCGCACTCACGGGAGGGTAACGAATGGGATTACATCGATCTCACCTGGTCGCCGGACAGTCGCTGGATCGCCTTCGCGGACATCATGGAGAATCGGACCCAGCAGATTTTTCTCTACGATACCGGGACGAAAACGAGGCCCGTTCCGGTGACCACTGCGCGGCTGGACAGCTACAGTCCGGTCTTCGGGCCGGGTGGCAAGTGGCTCTACTTCCTCTCCGACCGCACCTTTCGCTCGGTGCAGGGATCGCCCTGGGGTGCCCGGCAACCGGAGCCGCTTCTGGACAAGACCACCGGCATCTTCGCCCTCGACCTGATCGGTGGCCAGCGCTCTCCGTTCCTGGCCAAGGACGAGGGAGAGCCACCCGGATCGGGGGAGGAAGGGGCAAAGAAGGAGGAGGTCAATTTGGACGGAATAGAGAGCCGGTTGGTGGTGGTTCCGGTGGAAGCGAGCAACTACCGCTATCTCAGCAGGGCGCGGGGCAATCTCTTCTGCCTTTATTCCTCGCTTTCACTGAGCCGCAAATCGGCACTGGTAACGTTTCCCATCACCACCGATGGCACCAAGCATAAGTGGACCACCGTAATGAGTGATGTCCGGGGCTTCGAGCTTTCGGGAGATGGAACGACCTGTCTGGTGCGCAAGGGTGACAGCTATTACGTCTTTGCGGCCACCGGGAAGGCGCCCAGCAATCCGACCCAGGCCAAGCTCAATCTTGGTGGATTATCTCTCAGTGTGAGTCCGGCGGAGGAATGGCGCCAGATGTTCGTGGATGCCTGGCGCATGCATCGCGACTACTTTTACGATCCGAAGATGCACCGGGTGGACTGGGAGGCGGCGCGTCGCAGGCACGAGCCTCTTCTTCCGCGTTTGACCAGTCGCTGGGAACTCGATGACCTTATTGGCCAGATGGTTGGTGAACTCTCGGCCATGCACACGGACATTTATTCGGGTGACATCCGCGATGCCACCGACGGATCGAGTCTTGGCCACCTGGGCGCGCAATTATCGAAGGCGGAGGAAGGCTTCCGGATTGACCATCTTTACGAAACCGATCCCGACTACCCGGCGGAGGAGGGACCACTCCTCAAGGCCGGGGTGGAGATGCAGGTGGGTGATGTGATTCTCTCGGTAGATGGGGTGCCCGCTGCTTCAGTGCGGGAGATTGGCGCCCTCCTCAAGAACAAGGCGGGTCGGAAAGTGCTCCTCGAATCGCGCCGGATCGGGGTGGGAGGAACGCGCAATTCCATCGTGATCCCTCTTACCGTGAGCGGATTCCGCAACCTGAAGACCAGCAACTGGGAATACACCCGGCGCCTGGAAACCGAGGAGAAAGGGAAGGGTGAAATCGGCTACTTCCACATGCGTGGAATGTCAGCCTCCAACTATGCGGAGTTCGTGAAGGGCTACTATCCGGTTTTCAACCGGAAGGGACTCATCATCGACATGCGCCAGAACTATGGCGGCAATATCGACAGCTGGATCCTGGGGCGCCTGAGCCGCAAGCCCTGGATGTACTGGAAAACCCGTACCGGACGACCGTTTGCCAACATGCAGTTTGCCTTCAACGGACACATGGCCGTGCTGGTCGACGCCTACACAATCTCCGACGGTGAGGCCTTCTCGGAAGGGTTCCGGCGTCTTGGACTGGGTCCGCTGATCGGGACCAGGACCTGGGGAGGAGGAATCTGGCTGCGGAGCGCCACCCGGCTGGTTGACGGCGGCATGGCACGCAGTCCTGAGACCGGCGTCTACGCCCCCGACCGCACCTGGATCATTGAGGGGACGGGACTGCAGCCTGACATGGTGGTGGACAACCTGCCGCATGAGACCTTCCGGGGGCGGGATGCGCAACTGGAGGCGGCCCTGGCCTACCTGCGGAAGAAGATTGAGGAGGACCCACCCAGGATGCCAACGCCGCCCGATCGGCCGGACAAGTCCTTTCGTTATCCGGTCCGTCCCTGAAGGCAGGCTTCCGTTACCGGAACCCGCTTCTCAGGTTCTTGGGCCACCCGCCGGCAACAGGAAGGCGACTAGAGCCGGTAGGCGCGCTGGCAGGTCTCGTGCAGGATGGCGTTCTGCTCCCCAACGCTCAGTTCGGCCACGTAGGCGCGGACGGAACTGGCCCACTGTGCGTAGGAATCGATGCGCAGGAGGCAGACAGGCCAGTCGGTGCCGAAGCAGAGTCGCCCGGCACCGAACATTTCGAGTGACTCGTCGAAGTAGTTCTTGAGAGTGGCCTCGCTGATCGTCTCGTCGGTCACCTCGGTGACCATTCCGCTGATCTTGACTGCGAGGACGTTGTCCCGTTCGGCGAGGGCGGCCATGCCCTCCCGCCACCCGCTCTCGATACGTCCATTGTGGATCTCGGGCTTGGCGATGTGGTCGATGACGAAGGGCTGGTCGGGGTGGCGGTCGACAAACTCGATGGTGGGGGGGAGATGTTTCTGGAAGATGAGGATGTCGTAGACCAGGCCGTGGTCCTGGAGCCTCTCGATACCCCGATTGAATTCCGTGCCCAGAATGAAGCTGTCGTCCGGTTCATCCTGCACCACGTGCCGGACGGCCTTGAACTTGCGGTGACTGCTCAACCGTTCGAGGTGCTCCTCCACGTTCCCGTCGGCGAGGGGCACCCAGCCTACCACGCCCTGGATGCGGTCACACTCGTCCGCCAGCTCCAGGAGCCAGTCCGATTCCTCGATGGTCTGGCGAGCCTGTACCGCCACCGTCCCGGAGACCCCGGCGGCGTCGGTATTTGTGATCAGGTCGGGGATGAGGTAGTCCCTGGCAAGGACGGAGTCAGGAGTGATCCAGGGGTAGTGCTTCGGATCGTAGTTCCAGAGGTGATGGTGGGCATCGAGCATGGGCCGGAATTCGGGGTGAGGGCCTGACGGGACCTTGTTATGCGGGGTAGCCGGTGCTGTCCAGTGCTTCCCGTGTCCTCTTGTCTCCTTTCATTGCTGAGACCGGTCTTCCTCCCCGAGGAAGAGAGGCACCATGTGGCGCTGATAAATGTTTTCGGTGACGTTCTTCCCGATTACTCCGGCATTGGTCTTGAGTGCGTCGAGGTAGGTGTCGCCGAGTTGCGCGGCCACCTTGAAGCCCACATGCAGGAGCTGGCGGAAGTGCTGGTTGTAGGCCGGGTTGCTCTGGTCATGGCGGAGGGCGTCCGTGTAATGTTCACTGGTCCATTCGTTGACTTCCTCCGCGCCGGGCAGTTTTGAATCATCAACGTCGATGACGGTGGCGTAGGGCTCGCAGAGGGCCTCTTTCTTCTCAAGAGCGGTGGCATAGATCTGTTTGGCGAGGGCGAGGGCTTCTCCGCCGGCCTCCGCCAGGCCGATCAGTTCCTCAAGCCAGGTGGTGCCCGCGGTCTTGATGTGAAGCCCGGCGCCGGTGCGGGCCAGGGCACGCCTGATGGGCCCGTAGATGGAGAATTTGTCGGAACCGGAGTGCACGCTGAGCTTCAGCGTTCCGGGAAGGCCGTAGGCCTTGATGGCGTGGGCGATGACTGCGAGGTCGTCGTTGAATTCCTGTTCGAACCGGGCGAGGTCGCCAACGTAGTCGACTCCCTTGTTGAAGCGACCGGTGAATTTTGGAGCGATGGTCTGGATGGGAAAACCCTGGTCGGCAATGGCGGCGAGAATGACGAGCATCTCGGGCGGTGTCTGGGGATCGTCAGTTTCATCCATGGAGACCTCGGCGATGAAGTCACTCTTG
>DMYM01000382.1:523-3873 GCA_003483645.1 Verrucomicrobiales bacterium | reverse complement strand
CAACAACCGCCGCTTCAGCTTCGCCGCAGCCTGGGAAGACTACGACAATGATGGTGATCCCGACCTCTACGTCGCCAACGACTTCGGACGCAATTGCCTCTACCTAAACGAGGATGGAACGTTTCGGCAGATTGCTGCCAAGCTGGGCCTCGAAGACATGGCCTCAGGGATGTCGGTCGCCTGGGGCGACTACAACCGTGATGGCGTGGCTGATCTCTATGTCGGAAACATGTTCTCGGCGGCGGGCAGCCGAGTGAGCTATCAACGGACTTTTTCGGAGAACAGTGACGCACCGGTGATCGAGGGCTTGCGGCGGATGGCTCGCGGCAATTCGCTCTTTGAGGGGAACGCCTCGGGGGGCTTTCGCGATGTCAGCGAAACGACCAGGACCCACCTGGGGCGCTGGGCCTGGAGTTCCGGCTTCATCGACATCAACAACGACGGCTGGGAGGATCTCGCGGTGGCCAACGGCTATCTCACAGGCAGCCGGCCAGGCGACTTGTGAAGTTTCTTCTGGCGGCAGGTCGTGTCGCGCTCACATCAGGTCACCACTAGGGAGCCGTCGCGGGCTCACCTCGACCTCTCCCAGATGATGAAGCGCGGACGCTCCTGGAGTGGCCGGGAGCGGCACTGCGCCTATCTCAATCTCGGCAAGGGAGCGGACGGGAAGCTGGCTCGGTTTGCCAATGTTTCCGCGGTGGCAGGGTTCGATTACCCGGAAGACGGGCGGGCGCTCTGTTTGACCGACTGGGATCACGACGGCGACCTCGACTTCTGGCTCTCTAACAGAACTTCCCCTCAGCTGCGGTTTCTTCGCAACGATGCGACGAAGGGCAATCACTTCCTGGCGCTTCGCCTGCGGGGGACGGAGGGGAATCGCGATGCGATCGGAGCACGGGTGGAGGTGGCGCTCCCTGGGCGGGCGGTGCCCCTGCTCCGGACCGTGCGAGCGGGTGATGGTTACCTTGCTCAATCGAGCAAGGATCTCGTTTTTGGGCTGGGAGAGTTCGGAGGAGAGGTGCGGACCACCATCCGCTGGCCGGGAGGTGCCGTGGAGGTATTCGAAAAAGTGGCGGTCGACGCTCACTATCGGGTGACAGAAGGAAAAAATCCTGTGCGCTGGAAACGGCCGGCGAGTGAACTGGCTCTGAAGGACTCCCCGCCCCAGCCTGCGATTGCGTCCTCCCAGGTGCGGATTCCGATGGTGACCCTGCTGAAGGTGCCGAACATGAAGTATGAGTCATTTGACGGTAGCGAGGGCGAGGCGCCGGGCCGTTCCGGCCGCGCCACTCTCATCAACTTCTGGGCGAGCTGGTGTGCTCCCTGCTTGCAGGAACTGGCTGACTTCAAGGAGCGCCACGCGGAGTTGCAGCAGGCCGGGATCGATGTGGTGGCCCTGGCTCTAGATGGGGTGGGCGCGGATTCGGGCGATCCTGCGGATGCGAAGCGGGAGGCTGCCAGAGCGAAGCTTCCCTTCGCGGTGGGTCGGGCCAACGAGCAGATTCTCACGGTCCTGGAGCGCCTTCATGTGCGTCTCACTCCGATGGAACTGGAACTGGTCATTCCGATCAGTCTGCTCGTCGACAAGGAGGGGAGGCTGGCAGTTCTCTACAAGGGCACCCCCGGAGTGGATCGGATTGTGGCGGATCTCGCGCACTCGTCCCTGTCGCGGGCGGAGCGGCTGCGCACTTCAACCGGATTGGAAGGAGTCTCGCTGGAATCGAATCACCCCTCGGTGGCCAAGGCGGCCGATCAACTGGAGATCATGCAGCGCTTCCAGTTTGCCCAGGACATGTGGGAGGGGCGACTACTGGACTCAGCCGAAGTTCAGTTCAAGGAGACCCTGGCGCTGGCCCCGGAGTTTGCGGAGGCTGCCAGCAACCTGGGGTTGGTCCATGCCATCAGGGGGGAGCACTCCCAGGCGATGGATTTTTACCGGCGGGCCCTCTCCCTGCGGGACGATTTCCCGTCCGCGCATTTCAACCTGGGACTTTCCCTGGAAGCTCAGGAGCGGGTGATCGAGGCGCGTCGCAGTTTTCTGAAGGCGCTCGAACTCGATCCGGAGCAGCCCAAGGTCAATGACGCGCTCGGATTGCTGCACGCCAAGCTGGGAGAGTTGGCCCTCGCGAGAGAGTACTTTCAGGCGGAGACGAAGGTGAATCCCGGTTTTGCGGAAGGCTTCAACCACCTGGGATTGATCCATCTCTCCCTGAACGAGGCGCAGGGGGCGGTGAGTCCCCTCAGGCGGGCGATCGAACTGGATCCGAAGAACGCTGATTCCTGCAACAACCTGGGATTGGCCTACAAGAGACTGGGGCGCCTGGGGGAGGCGGGGACGGCTTTCGAGATGTCGGTCAGGATCGCTCCCCGCTTCGTTCCGGCCCTCATCAACCTGGGCCTCCATCACCTCGACCGCGGTGAGTTGGTGGAGGCCGAGAAGCGTTTCTCGCAAGCCCTGACAGTGCAGCCCAATTCCGAGATGGCGCGTCGCAACCTGGGGCGGGTGCGGACCCTGTTAGGGAAGTAGGATTCGGGTGGGGGGTATTCCGTGTTCAGACCGAGCCTTCGGCTTACTTCTTGCTGATCACGAACTTGCGTTCGCCGGCCTGTGCCGCCGTCTCGCTGGTCGATCCATCGGGCCAGCGAACCGTGATCCTGGTTGGGACTGCGGGAGCAGGGGCAGTGAAGGAGAGGCGGGGAGGGGACTGCGATAAATAGCCGCCGCCGGCCCTGACCTCCGCGGTGCGAATCGAGTTGTCGCTGTAGCTCATGGTCACCCGAGATCCAAGGCCGCTCGGATTGCCCTTGGGGCCGTGCAGGCGCACGGTGATGGGAGGAGTGCCACCGTCCTGCAAAAAGGCGCGCACGGGGCCATCGTTGGTGGCCACCGCGAGATCGAGGAGTCCATCTCCATCGAGATCGGTGGTCACCACGCTCTTGGCGTCTTCGGGAATCTGGATCCCACTCTTCGACGGCCAGCAGGGTGCGAAGCCGCCCTTGCCGTCTCCTTCTAACAGGACTCCCAGCCCGTTGTTCATGGGGCGGGTTTCGATCTGGGGACCGAAGAAGTTCTGAGCGAGGAAGAGGTCGAGCAGGCCATCGCCATTGACGTCGAAGATGGCCGATCCGAAGGCAGGGGAGATCTGGGCCAGGCCCGGAAGGGGGTGGAAGGTGAAGCGGGCTTTGCCGTCGTTGAGGAAAATCCCGGTGGCGAGCGTGTTGGCCTGAAGCCGCAAGGAGCTATCGAGCCTGGCGCTGGGATAGATCTCGGGGAGAGCGGATCTGGCGAAGTTGTGAAAAGTCTTCAACTTGTTCCCCACGAAGGGCATGGCGTTGCGGGAGCAGCTGAA
>DMYM01000382.1:0-211 GCA_003483645.1 Verrucomicrobiales bacterium | reverse complement strand
CATGGCGTTGCGGGAGCAGCTGAATCCGCGGTGCGGGTAACAGACCCCGTCTTCGAAGCCAGCCTCCACAATACGCTTCCGGCCGTTACCTTCGAAGTCGCCGTAAAAGAGGATCTCGGGAGCCTCGGCGCTCACTTTGTACTTCGTGTTGAAGCCGAAGTTGGTGGCCAGGTAATCGATATCGCCATCGTTGTCGATGTCCGCCCCCTGG
>DMYM01000228.1 GCA_003483645.1 Verrucomicrobiales bacterium | reverse complement strand
TCCCTTTCCTCTAGAGCGAAGCCCGGGGTCTTTCCTTGTTGGAAAATCAGGCCAGATAGGGGTTCTTTACAATTTCCTGCCCGATCGTGGTAGACGGGCCGTGCCCCGGTAGGATTTCGGTGTTGGCCGGGAGGGGAAGGAGTTGCTCTCGAATACTGCGGATGAGGAGGTCGTGATCTCCGTGGGGAAAGTCAGTCCGGCCGATGCCTCCGTCGGCGAAGAGGGTATCCCCACCAAAAAGTTTTTGAAAAAGTGCCACGTGGAACACAAAAGAATCGGGCGAGTGTCCGGGTACCGCACGTAGTTCAAATTCAAGATCGGCCAGCGGGAGGGGACTGTTCTCCGTGGCGAGGATGTGCTCCACGGCAAACTCCTCGATCTGGATAGTGAGGCCCCAGGTTCGCAGGAGTCCTTCGAGTTGGAGGTCGCGACTGAACGGTTCCGAGGCGTAGATGGGAATTCCATTCTCGTGAAAGAGGGCGGCATCCTCCACATGATCAAAATGCTGGTGAGTAAGCAACAGACCGGTCGGTTTAACACCTTTTTGTTTGCAGAAGTGAAACATTCCCTCGGGGGCATCTATGGCCACCGCTCCGTTCCCGGTTTCAATGAGATAGCCGTTTGTCTGACAGAAACCGCCGCAGTGAGTGCTGATGTTCATGTGGGGGAAGTTTGAAGTCCGGGGGACCGGTTTTCAAGGTGCATGGATGGCGGATTGAAGTGCGGGCGGTCTAACATGTATTCTATTAGTCTGACCGGACGTGCCTTGCTCAATGACAGGATGCGACTGTGTCCAACAGGTGCCATCCCGGATGGCTGGCAGCTTGTTCCGCAAGAAGATTACCTGATCGGACTTGGGCCGCATACTTCAGATTTCAGGGTATTACCCTCATTTCAGAGGTATTTTTTCCCTACCAGGACAGCTCGGACGTCGCCGATAAAGACCTTGCTGCGGAGTTCGACAGGCAGTCGTTCGTGATCGTCACTGAACCACATGGTGGTGGTTTTCATCTTGTCATACCCAAGGAGGTTTCCTCCGGGGCCAATCTTCTGCAGTTTCAGATCCATCCGGAGGCACTTTAATCCGCGATGAATCTCCCGGCGCAGGACTTTGATGCGCGCGAGGTAGGGACTGGCGAAAGGGTGGAGGACCATGACCGTCTCCTGGCCCACCTTGAGATCGAGACTGCGGATGTAGAGGAAAGCGGAGGCGAGATCGTAGACGGGGGCCTTGCTGAAGGTGAAAGTGGTCTTTTTGGTCTTGGGGGCCTTGCCTTTCCGGTGAGGGGTAGTGACTTCCTTGCTGGTGACGGTTGAGCGGTACCAGTTGTTGGTCTCCCGGCGTTCGTCGGAGTTTGTTTCGATGGCGGTAAACATGGCCGGACGCAGGTCATCCTTCCGGAGAAATGAAGTGAAGTTGCAGTCGTAGGGAAAGAGTCCTTTGGCTACGCCGGTGCTGCCGCCGTAAATTTGAGTGATGATATAGTGAGGGTAACGTGAATCCTTGCGATCGAAGAGAAGGTTCAGATTTCCGGAGTTGATCTTGCCGTCCCAGTTTAACTCGAAGCTCAGGTGGACCGGTTGGAGTTTCTTGAGAAAGGGGCCTGGTTTACCGGTTGTTACCTCTTTCTGCCATCCGCAGAGCGGGGAAGTGGGCAGAACGAGAACAGTCAGGATACAGAGGTAGAGTTTCATGAGTTGATGTTGAGACGGCTTTCCCCCCGAAACATTCAAACAATTGTTTAAACGCGTAAAGTGATGGGACCCTGCAGGTCATCCCTCTCAGTGGGGAGATGGGGTGCCTTGCGCGGGTGACCGGAAAAGCCCGGGCAATTGCCTGCGGGACGAACCGCATCGGGAAACGGGGGGATGGGGAGCATCCGCATGAACTCCGATTCTTCCCATTGGAAGGAATCCTGCGGAGGAGCGGGGTTTCGTCCCTGCACAGGGTCGGGGTGAGTGCGGTCCCCTCAGTTCGATGGCCTGCCGTAGACTTCACCCGGATCGAAGGTGCGTTCCTCCACCGAATCGAGGGTCGATGGATCTCCGGGGGTGACAGTCCGATAGAAGCAGGAGCGGCGTCCGGTGTGGCAGGCTCCCGCGCCTTGTTGGCGAACATAGAGGATGAGAGCGTCCTGGTCGCAGTCGGTGCGGATTTCAAGCACCTTCTGGGTGTGTCCCGAGGTTGCTCCCTTGTGCCAGAGTTCCTGCCTGCTACGGGAGAAGTAGACGGCTTCCCCGAGTTGCAGGGTTCGCCGGAGGGACTCCTCGTTCATCCACGCCATCATGAGAGGTTCCCGGGTCTCTCCATCGATGGCAATGGCGGGGATGAGCCCACTGGAATCGAACTTGGGGCAAAACTCGGAGGTCTCGTCCATGGAGGCCTGGGAGTCGCGGGAGACAAAGGTGATGGTCGCTGGGGAATCCTGTTCGTTCACGGCGGGAGGCTGGAGGGAGGAGGAGCAAAGCGAAAGGCGGAAATGGGCGGAATGATCTCGCGAGCCGGTTTTGATTGCAGGGTGATGAGGGATTCGCTGGATTGGGCCATGGCGGTGACCGCGGCAAGGGCTTTTGAGTTGATGGAAGGGGCCCACCAGTGTGAGCGCCTGGCCCATGCCTTCCTGGTTTCCGGCCCGGCCGGCAGTGGGAAGCGGAACCTGGCGGCCCGGGTGATCGCGATGGTCAATCCGCCCGGGAATTCGGGAGAAACAGATCTCTTTGGTGAACCTGAAGAACCGGTCGCAGGAGCTGGACTGGATGAATTGGAGGGTGAGTTTGTGAGGATCGTCCGTCCCCGCTCACGATCCCGGAGCATTCTCATTGCCGAGATCCGGGAACTGGAGCGCTGCATGCATCTCTCCGCCCCGGAGGGGACCTGGAAGGTGGGCGTGATCGCGGATGCGGATCGCATGTTTGACAAAGCGGCCAATGCCTTTCTCAAGACTCTGGAGGAACCTCCGCCAGGGTGTCTCCTTCTTCTGTTGACGGCACATGCGGAAATCCTGCTTCCCACCATTCGTTCCCGCTGCGTGGAGATTGTCCTGCAGTCCACCGCTGACCACCAGATTCTCCAAGAGGACGAGAGCATGGCGTTTGCGGCTATCCTGGCTGGCAGTGCGGACAGGCCCTCCGCCCACGGCGCCCTCTTGCTGAAGGTGGATTTCGAGTCGCTCCTGGCGGCGCGCAAGGCGGAAATTGAAGAGGCGAATCAGGCAGCGCTGAAGGAGGAAGCTGATGCCTACAAGCAGGCCACGGAAGGGGACTGGTTGGAAGGACGTGAAAAGTATTACGCCGCAATGTCGGCTTCCGAATACCTGGCCGTGCGGTCGGCCCTTGTCGATTGGCTCATTTCCTGGCTGGGGGATGCGGTGCGCCAGAAGGTGGGCGTGAGCGAGTTGGGGTTTCCCCAATATGCCGACCAAACTGCCCGTTTTGCCGGGTGTCAGGAGTTGCACGCACTGCTCCAGAGGATCGATGCCCTGCAGGAACTCCGCGATCTCCTGAATACCAACGTGCCGGAAGGATTGGCGCTTGAGGTGAGTTTTTTGAAGGCCTTTGGGGCATAGCCTCCCCGGATGCCGGTATTCCCTGGATCCTCTCTGCGGCTTGAACACGATCTGACCGGACTGGGTTTCGAAATGGCGGGTGGACGAGAATAAGTCTTTTGCAATCAGTCATTTCATCGCAAATGACGCTCATGGATCGCTTCAAGGACAAGATCGTGGTGGTGACCGGAGCCGGTCGGGGAATCGGGCAGGCCGTGGCCGCTGCCTTCGCCAGGGAGGGTGCAAAAGTGGCCGTTTTGAGTCGCAACGAGCAAAGTTGCGGGCAATCGGCAGCTGCCATCAATGAGGAATATCCAGAGTCGGCCAGGTCCTATGCAGTGGATGTGTCCGATCATGAGGCCATGCAGGAATGCGGCAAGCAAATCGTTGTGGACCTGGGGAGCGTGAACATTCTGGTGAACAATGCGGGGATCACCCGTGATGGTCTCCTGCTACGCATGAGCGATGAGGACTGGGATGCCGTTCTCGATACCAACTTGAAAGGCGCCTTCAATGCCCTGAAGGCCTTTCAGCGCACCCTGATGAAGGCGGATGATGCACGCATCATCAACGTCAGCTCGGTCATAGGAATCATCGGCAACGCAGGCCAGGCCAACTATGCGGCCTCGAAGGCGGGTTTGATCGGGTTTACAAAGTCAATGGCGCGTGAGCTGGCTCCGCGCAAGGTGACCTGCAACGCCATCGCACCGGGTTTCATCCGGACTGACATGACGGAGATGCTGGGAGAGAAGATTCAGGAGGAGATCCTCAAGATCGTCCCCCTCAAGGACATGGGCGAGGTGGAGGAGATCGCCAACCTGGCTCTCTATCTCGCCAGTCCGGAAGCCCGCTACATAACCGGGCAGGTCATTGCCATTGATGGCGGCATGACAATGTGATTCGTCCCTGGATCAGGATGGCGGTAGCGCGCCACATCCGGGCTCCGGACCGGACTCCATCTTCCCCGGTGGGTCCAGTTTGCCGTTAACGGCAGGAGAAGCCCCTTTCTTGGGCGCTGAATCCAGTCCCGCTGGAAAGTCTATCGGGAGCCCTCGTAGGGCATGGCCTGTTCCGCGTCCACGCACTCCATAAGCCAACTGAAGAGTTTCCGGACCTCGTCGTCGTCGCTCCGGACGGCATCGAGGGCGGCCCAGTCAATATGATCGCGCAGTTGCGGGCTTGCGATGCGCCGCACATCGAAGCGTTCCATGAGAGCTTCAGTCTCGCGGGGTTGGGCGGTCAGGATGTGTTCCGGGCCAGGCAGGTCGTCGAGCACTTCGGCTGTCAGGCCGAAGGTGGTCACTCCGATTCCGAAGCGGTTGCTGAGTTGGCGGAGGGCGTCGGCAAGGGCTTCATCCTCGATGGGTCCGGCATAGAAGAGTTCCCCACCCTGGCACCATGCGCTCACGCTGAGGGCCTGGAAGAACTCTTCCCGGAATAGTTCGTAATTGGGCAGGAGCCTGAGGGTGACTGACTGCAGGCGGTAGGGGGGGAGGCCGAGACCACGCTTCAGGGCGAAGGTTTCATGATCAAGGGCCAGGCCCTGATCAACGGGTTCGCCAGCTTCCCAATCCACTATAACCATATCGGGAAATTTCCAGAGGTTGCCAAACGGCGAGTCCCTTGCCAGCGCGGCACGGAAGGCATAGGTGAACCGTCCGTTGATCTCGCAATAACGGGTAGCGGCCGCCCGGAACTTCCGGATGCGTTGCAGGGCGTGATTGACCGCGCCCTGGTCGCCGGCAAAGTCATCAAGGCGGCCTTGTGTCATTGAAAGCAGGTCCTGCGCCCCGGCCAGTGCTGGGACTGGAGCGGTACGTCGATAGTACCCCTGGCCCTTTTCCACCTTCGCGATGGGCGATGCCGGGTCGCAGGACATGATTGAAAAGTGATAACGCAGCGAGGCGTCGGAGTAGTCGCCTTCCAACCGCAGGCGAACCAGACGAATCAACTCGGTACCCTTGGTGGCCTCCGTGGGACTCGAAGGGAGGATATTTGGCAGAATATCGGTCAGTTGCTGGCGGAGACTCATGACGGATCAGACGATCGAGCGTTGGGCGCTATCCAAGTCCCCGGATTGAGTGAGTCGCAAGCAACAATCCGCTGGTTTCGTAAAAATTTTTCCAAATCGTGAACAAGGTCCCGCTTATTAACACAAAGTCCGTTGATACTCTCAAAATACCGGATATTACCCCCTTGGAATTCACTGGGTATCAACAGTGATTTTTCCGAATAAAGAGGCGATCCTTGACGTCTCATCTCCGCAACTGCGAGATTTCCAGCATGAATTCCGTTCCGTCAAAAATTTTCGCTCTGACCGCTGTAGTGACCTTGAGTGTGTTCTCGAGTTCAGGGCAGGAGGCACAACCGCCAGCGGACACGCTCCTGAAGACGGCTCGCTATGTGGCAACGTTGCAGCATCAGTCCTTGAAGGGGCACATCCGTAAGAACGAGATCAAGTTTCCGGTGGGCCTCTACATGCGGGGTCAGGAAATCCAGCTCAGTTACACCCAGCCCGAGGGGAACAAGGATGTGCGGTTCCACATGCGTCTGAACGAGAAGCG
>DMYM01000474.1:2312-2540 GCA_003483645.1 Verrucomicrobiales bacterium | reverse complement strand
GTGTTCAGGCAGAGCTTGGGCCAGTGGTGCTTGGAATCTCCCCCTGGATACATCTGGTCCTTGAGGCGGAGGAGGCAGAGGTGACCGCTCTGGTGTGATCCGAAGCCGGAGACCTCTATGTCGTAGCGGAGGAGATAGGGATAACGGGAGACCTTGTCGTCCTTGCCGGTGAAGAATTTCTTCTGGTAGTCGAAACATGGTCCCCAGGTGAGGTTGCATCCGACCTTG
>DMYM01000474.1:0-2067 GCA_003483645.1 Verrucomicrobiales bacterium | reverse complement strand
CGGGAGACCTTGTCATCCTTGCCGGTAAAGAATTGCTTCTGATAGTCGAAGCACGGTCCCCAGGTCAGGTTGCATCCAACCTTGAGGTCCTCTCCCAGGCAGTGCCGCATCATGTCAGGAGCGTGGACGCCCTCGGTGGGATTGGTGTAGTGGGCGCAGCCCGCGGCGTGGATGTGATGGTCACCCGACCACCAGCCCATGAGGGAGGGATCGATCCAGCGCCTGATCTTGAAGGAGAGTTTCCCTGTGTTCTGATCGACTTCGAGTTGACGCTCCTGCGGGAGCGACTCGGGACCGCGATAGGTTCGGATGGTGTAGGTGCCGGTGGGCAGACGGATGGTCTCTCCGTGGGCACGGTAGATCTGAGGATGAAAAGCGAAGTCGGGAGCGGCCCGCTTCGACTGCGACGGGTAAACCCGGCCGAGGTGGTCGCGGATCTCAAAAGCGGCGGTGGTGGGTTTGCCGTTCTCATCGAGAACTTCAAGCCCGACCTCATGAGCGGGTCGGCAGGTGAAGAGAATGCTGCTCTCGCTGCGAAAGCCCAGGTCCTGGGTTCCCTGGCCGACATCAAACTGGAGTTTGCCCTCCCTCTTTCCCCGGTCCCGGCTGTAGAGCGAGAGGATACGGTACTCCAGTTCAAGTCCACCCAGGGTTCTGGTGAGCGGTTGCTTGTCCATGGTGGCGAGATCCAACCAGCGGTCGGGCAGGTCCTCCTTGGGCGAATTGTGCATGCTTCTCGCGTTGGGGCTCTGCACCAGCAGGGGGGCGGTCACACCTGCTTCGTTGTGTACCTTGATGAGGAAAACAGTCCAGCCGCCTTCCACCAGAACAGGCTTGGCGGGACCCGGGACGACTTTTACGCGCGATTCGGGATTGATGTTCACCCCTGCCAGGCAGAGGGGGTCCAGGACGGCCTGTATGGCGGTGCTCACGGCGGCGTCATTCTCACCTGACAGGGCTCTCTCAAGGGCCTGTTTCCGGGCAGCAGTAAGGGGCGTGCCTACAAATTCGAGAGCCTGAGTCAGGCGTTTCGTCTGTGCGATGAGGGGTTGAGCTTCCACCCCGGAGACCTGTCCGAGTTCGGCGGCGATGAGGGAGGAGAAAAAGAGCGAGAGCACGATGACAGGAAAGGATTTCATGGCGTGTTGGAACGTGAGGATTCGCGATTCCACCGGGATAATCAGAGCTGGGCAAGGTGAATCGGCCTGCTCGCTCAGGTGCTTCAGAACGCGCTCGCCGGAATCGGGAGCCTCGCGGATAATCCCGGTGAGGGGACGCAGGGTGTTCCGGGTGGCCTGGGAGACGTGGGGCTCCATGCCTTCCACGTCGCGGAAGATGGCATCCTCCTCCATCTCGAAGAACCTCAGGAATTCGGTGAGAAGTTCATGGCGGTCGATGACGGCCTGCCGGTCATTTGCCGGTTGCCGGGCGCGAGGATGCCAGGTGGGATCCGTCACCATAGAGATCCCGGTTGGAGGCCTGGAATTCCGCCTTCAGTTCTATCTTCAGGGTGGTGAGATCGAGGAGTTCCCAACTGGTAAAGCTCCAGGATCCGTCCACACCGTCGTGGGCAAAGCCGAGAAGAAGATGGTGGGCATCTTCGGTGACCTTGGAAGGCTTTGTCCCAAGCTTGTAGTAGAAACTTCGCAAGGCGGATCTGCGGTTCTCTTCCTCGTAGAGCTTGGGATCGAGATAGGCCACCGTTCCGGAATCGACATGTTCAATGCGCAGATCCGGATACCCCGTGCGCTGTTCCCTGCCCTCGGAGGTGAGCGGGATGGTGCAGAAAAGGGCGGGGTGGTCGTCGATCCGCTCCCGCAGGGTGTCCTCGAAGAAGCGCGAACCCTCGTTGATACGGCGCAGATTCCGCAGGGGGGAACTTTCCTCGCTGTGGATTTGCATGGCATGGTCGGCGGCGTTTCGAATCGCTTCCAGAATGACTGTGGAAGCTGGCTCCCGGGCGTCAAAGGGAGTCACCGCCTTTCCGGTGGCACCTTCGATCACGCGGGCGAATGAAAACCGACGTTCATCCAGATTCTGCGCCTGCAGATTCCTGATCAAGTCGTC
>DMYM01000321.1:2091-5054 GCA_003483645.1 Verrucomicrobiales bacterium | reverse complement strand
CTATCCAATTGAGCTACGGGCGCGCATGCCGAGAACGGCGAGGGCGGAAGGTAGGGAATTGAGGGGCGGTGTCAAGCGGGGTTGCCGGGGCAGAGAGGTCGCCGGTGGGGTGCGGGTATACGGAAGAAGCGGTCGTATTCCGCCCCTGCACCCACCCTGTTCATTTCCGACATTTCCCTTGATTTTCAGGGATTGATCCCTAGGTTCACGGCCCGTTCGGGCCGGAGGCCAGAATTGGTTGCGGCGATGTTGGAGCCCCGTTGTCGTCGCGGAAGAGGGGCAATTGTCGGAAGGCAAACAAACCAACAACCAACCTTAACTACAGAAAATGAGTAACGAAGCCGTCGCGGACGCGCCGGTCAATGCCGAGCTTGAGGCATTGATCGATTCGAAGTTTCGCGAGTTCAGAGAGGGTTCCATTGTGAATGGAACAGTCCTCGACATCCGTCCCCAGGTCGTGATTGTCGATATCGGGTACAAGTCGGAGGGCGTCATACCCACCTCTGAGTTCGAGGACGATGAGATTGAGGAAGGGGACGAAGTGGAAGTCCTCCTGGAGCGCCTCGAGAACGATGAGGGCATGGTTGTCCTCTCGAAGGAAAAGGCCGCCCACAAGCAGAACTGGGACAAGATCGTCAAGGTGTTTGAAGACGGCGGCCTGGTGAAGGGCAAGGTCAAGAGGGTGGTGAAAGGTGGCCTGATGGTGAACGTCGGGGTGGAGGCCTTCCTCCCCGGTTCCCAGGTCGACATCATCCCGCCCAAGGACCTCAACGAATTTCTGGGCAACATCTACGAGTTCAAGATCGTCAAGGTCAACGACGAGCGGCAGAACATCGTGCTGAGCCGCCGCGAGGTGATCGAGGCCGAGCGTTCCGAGCGTCGCCAGCTCTTCCTGCAGACCGTCAAGGTCGGCGACAAGGTGAGCGGACAGGTGAAGAACCTGACCGACTTCGGTGCCTTTATCGACCTCGAGGGCATGGACGGCCTCCTGCACATCACGGACATGAGCTGGGGTCGCATCAATCATCCCAGCGAGATGCTGCGCATCAGCCAGGAGGTCGAGGTGCAGATCCTCGACGTGGACCGCGAGAAGGAGCGCGTCTCCCTTGGTCTCAAGCAGATGACCGACAACCCGTGGGAGGACATCGAGGGCAAGTTCCCGATTGGTTCCAATGTAAAGGGGCGGATCACCAAGCTGCTGCCCTACGGGGCTTTCGTGGAACTGGAGCGCGGGGTGGAAGGCCTTGTGCACGTCTCCGAACTCTCCTGGGTCAAGCGGATCACGCGCCCCAGCGATGTCCTGGAACTGGACAAGGAAATCGAAGCGGTGGTGCTGGGAATCAGCATCGAGGAGCAGAAGATTTCCCTCGGGGTGCGTCAACTGGAGCCCAATCCGTGGGACGAGATCGAAGCACGGTACCCGGTGGGAACGAAGATCGACGGCGTGGTGCGCAACCTCACGGCCTACGGCGCTTTCGTGGGACTGGAGGAAGGCATCGACGGCATGATCCACGTCTCCGATCTCAGCTGGACCCGCAAGATCAATCACCCGAGCGAAATCCTCAAGAAGAACGAGGAGGTCGAGGCCATCGTGCTCACCATCGACAAGGAGAACCAGCGGGTTTCGCTGGGGATCAAGCAACTCGATACCGACCCGTGGGCCGACATCGATACCAAGTTCAAGGTGGGCGATATCGTCAAGGGGTCGGTGGCCAAGATCGCGAGCTTCGGGGCCTTTGTCAGCCTTGACGGCGACATCGACGGCCTGATTCATATCTCCCAGCTGAGTGAGGAGCACGTCGAGCGCGTGAAGGATATCCTCAAGGTGGCTGACGAAGTGGAGGCCCGCGTGATCAAGGTCGACAAGATCGAGCGCCGCATCGGCCTTTCCATCAAGGCGGTGGAATACAGCGAGGAGCAACTCCGGAAGGAGTCCCGGAGCTTCGAGACGCTGCGTCCCTCCAGCGACCTGGTGGGCTTGGAGCAGGCCTTCAACCTCGCCGCGGCCACCACTGGCCCCAAAGAGGAAGAGTGGAGCCCGAGTGCGGAACCCGAGACACCCTCCGAAGAGGAAGAGAAGAGCGAGTAAGCGATTGCTCGATTGCTTCCGTAAACCGCTTTACACGCTCCGGGGTTTTCCCCGGGGCGTTTTTCTTGGGAATTCTTCGCGGACGGGAGCCGGGAGAATCCGGATGAATGCCTGCCCTCTGACGGGCGGCAGGGTAGGAAGCCGGGATGCGTTCCTAACCTTTTTCCTCGATCTTGGGCTTCTTGGCACGGCGCACGGCACCGAAGCGCTTCTGGAACTTGTCGATGCGCCCCTCGGTGTCGACGAACTGCTTCTGTCCCGTGAAGAACGGGTGGGAGTCGGCGGTGACACCTATCGAGATCACGTAGTGGTCCACCCCATCGATCTTTTCGATGCGATCCGATTTGGCGGTCGACTGCGTGACGTACTGCTTCCCGGTGCTCATGTCCTGGAAGATGACCGGGTGGTATTTGGGGTGGAGATCCGCTTTCATGGGAATCAGCCGCGTGAGGCGGGCGGGGAGAATGCGCGATCTCCCGGAGGTGTCAAGAAATTGAGCCCGTCATTGGCGCTTTTGTTCGGAGTGAATGACGAGCAGACGTGGCCCCGCCCCCGACCTGGTGGTGCGGATCAGGACGGTGTCGCTTCCGCCGCTCAGATCGAAGACGATGGTCTCGGATCCCTGCAACACGGTGGGGGGAAGCGGAATGTCGAATGTTCCTCCGGAGGGGGCCCCCCTGACGGCACCGATCATCTTTCCGCCGTAGCTGACACGGATCGTACTTCGCGTTCCGCCATGCGGGGCGGTGATCAGGCGAAGGACGACCTGCTGGTTCGCGGCAACCTTTGGAGTCGGTCCGAAGCGGCGGAACTGCAGGCGCAGTGATCCTTCACTGGTGGACAGGGAATCGACCGGGTAGTAGCCGCGCTCCTG
>DMYM01000321.1:0-1699 GCA_003483645.1 Verrucomicrobiales bacterium | reverse complement strand
AGACGATCCCCCTTGAGGTGTCCCTGGACAGCAGACCTCTCACATACTCGAGATCGGCGTTGGAGAGGGCACCAAGAGGCACCTCGAATTCGCGGCCCTTCTTGCCCCTGAGGTAGAGTGTGTCCGGACTCGACCACTGGTACTCGGCCGTGAATGTACGCCCGTCCGTGTAGTGCCAGACGCGCGATTGCCCCGCCTCCAGTGGCAGGGAGGCGAGCAGCATCACGAAGAGGAGAGTGCGGTTCAAGGGTGCCACTATCGTGTCCCGGGCAGGATCAATCAAGGGTGCCGCTGACTGAAGTGACCGTATCCATGAAATTGTTGGCCCAATTGTAGACGAAGTGGCGCCAGGTCAGTTCGGGCGAGGCCAGGCACAGGAGGGCGGAGAGCAGGAGCACATTGGAGAGGTAAATGAGGGAGAGAGAGAAGAAAGTGCCGTTTTCCTTCAGGTCTGGTTGATCGCGCGGGATGATCCAGAGGGTCCAGAGCAGGTGGAAGCTCCAGGTGGCGCCCATCATGCCGAACAGGATTTTCTCGTGATGGGGGAGGGACCCGATGAGGCCGATAATGGACATGAGGATGAAGATCACCACGGACCAGAAGGGAATGAAGTAGGGTGAGAGTGCGATGAGAATATTGGACTTGTTGGTGACGATGTGACCTCCGTCCAGGCTGACACGGAAGCCGCTCACACGTCCGAGGCAGGCGTAAACGAAGATGACGTGGGTAAGTTCGTGTCCCAGGACGTAAAAGTAGAGGAAGGCCGGTTGAAAGAGCCGGGTCAAGAACCAGCCTACGTTGAGGATGAAGCCGACCGAAAAATAGAGGAAGGCGTTGGTGCGCCAGAACTGCTGCCAGAAGGAGAGGCTGTTGCCGGCATCACCCAGGGCGTGGAGGTGGGGGTTGAAGAGGGTGATGGTGGTGACGAAACAGAGGGGGAAGAGGGAAAGGCCAGCCAGGATGCGGAGGGAGCGGGTGGACCAGCTCAGTTGCTCTTGGGCATAATGGGAATCCGCGATTGCTGATTGCACGGAGGTGAGCCCCCGGCGGCGCCACGAACGCTGGTTCGCACGTTGACGGGCCCGCCGATCGGCTTCGCGCAGGGCCTCGCGCAGGGTGGGACGCCGGACACGGCGATTCTCGCCCGTCCGCCGAAGATGAAGCTGTTTTCGACCTCTTGCCACGCAGGGAGTGAGATAGTTGATATTTCGGAAAAGTTAAAGAGTTTTGGTGGAGTTTAAAGTGGGTATCCGGGGAACTCCGGGATGTGGAGATCGCTTGAGGGGAGGTGCAAGGGGTTGTGGGGGCAAATTCCTGCCGCGGCCAGGCGGTTAGGTTATTCTCCTCTCGGTGAGGAGAGATGGCGAGGGAGGGGAGCCATCAAGGTGGGGACATTCAGTCCGATTTTGTTGACGCGAGTGCCCGGGGGGGTAGGAGTGGGGAGAAATCCTGCTCCTATCCCCATGACGGCTCACTCTCTGATTTCCGGTCTCCCGCTCACCCTTGTGCTCTCCCTGATGCTCACCGGCGGCGCAACTGCGCAGGTGCGCGGCAGCACGGTGTTGACTCTCTCGGATGCTCCCGGCGTCAACATCCTGAAGGTGACTCTTTCCGCCGTTGGCATTGAGGACCAGCAAGACAGCACTCTCAGCGGAACGGTGGAGGCCACCCTCGCGATCGACCCTGCGACGGACCAGGT
>DMYM01000010.1 GCA_003483645.1 Verrucomicrobiales bacterium | reverse complement strand
GGCCCCCGACTCAAGGTCGTCCGCGAAGAGGATCACGGGCGGGGCATTGAACTCTTCAACCACGAAGAACCGGGACTGCTCATCGGGCATGGGAATGGTCAGGGTGTTCTCCGGGGGAGTAGCCCCCAGGTCAATATTCCCGCCAAAGACCGGCCACTCCAGGGGAGTCGCGGAGCCCGGGTCAAGGGTGCTGCGGAGGTTGTAGAGCTTTCCAGCCGTGCTCTCCCAGCTGATGGCAAGGAGGCCGGAGACCGGGTGGTGGGAGATTTCGGTGAGCTGGAACCGGTTGGCTCCGTCACTGAGTCCCAGGAGCCAGTCGATGGACTGCCCGAAGAGGGTCTTGGCGTCGTCGGTAAAGAAGTTGAAGGTGTTGTCGGTGATACCGAGCATGATGCGGCGAGCGGGGGCCGGTTGACCGGTGAGAAGTTCATCCCCTGCTTCCACGATGGTGAGGAAGCCGTTCGTGGGGCTGGTGTCATCACTGGCAAGGGAGACGGCACCGGGGGCCTGCAGGCCGGTGGACCACCAGAACTCGGCGGCGCCGGTGGTCATCTGGACGCGTTGTCCGGCCTGGAATCCAGCGGTGATGGGATGCTCAACATTGATGGTGATGGAATGGGACGCGGTTTCCTTGGTGCGTCCGTCCGTGACGGCGAATTCGCCGCCGGCATTCCGTGCCAGGGCCTCTTCCCAGTTGAGGATCGGGACGGGTGAGTCCTGGAACTTGCCCCGTGCGCTGCCGGAGCCGAAAGTGGAGGAGAGCAGGAGAACCCCGAAGCCAAGCTCGTCACCGGTCTGGGCTACGCTGGACTGCATGTAGGTGACGTTCTGGGTGCCGTAGGAGTCCTGTAGAAAGGTCATGATGGCGCCGTCCGCGCCCGCGGTAGGACCGGCTGCATTTCCTAGGAACAGAATAGTCAAGCCCACCTCAGGGGCGTCGTCGGGATCGGTGGGATTGCTCCCCTCAGCGAGTTCGTTCCCGTCATCAAAGCCGTCGCCGTCGGTGTCAGCGTTGTTGGGATCAGTAACAAAACCGTTGTCTTCGCTGACCTCCTCGCCGTCGCTGAGGCCGTCGGCATCACTGTCGGCATTGTTGGGATTCGATCCGGTGTCGTCGGGTCCGACAAAGTTTCCGGTGTTCGATTCGGGGCCGTCGAGGAGGCCGTCGTCGTCGGAATCGTCGTCGGAGGGATTCGTCATGTTATCGCTCTCCTCCTGGTTGGTGGATCCGTCATCGTCGAAGTCGTCCCCGGGGAGGACATCCTCAAGGGTGGCAATGCCGTCATCGGGGTCGGCAGCGATTATTCCCTGCTCGAAGGAGTCGGCCAGGCCGTCGCCATCGGCGTCGTCGAGGGCGCTGAGCTGGAAGCCGTTAATCCCCCAGATCTGGTTGTGGACCGCGCTGCCGAGGACCCCGGAGAGGGGAGCGAAGCGGAGGACCACCTCGTCGGTCCCGCTGGCGTCGATCTGGAACGTGGCCGTGGAATTGAGGGTGGTTGCATCGGGGCCTGTGCGTGTTCCGCCGGCCCCGTCGGTGGCGGAGTCAGGGTTCCCGCCCGGGGTGCTGTCGGACATGTAGAACTCCTGTCCGAGGCTGGTGTAGCTGGTTCCCCCGTCAATGGAGATTTCGACCTCGAAGTTGGTGTGGACATGTTCGGTATCGTGGTGGAAGGAGGTCCATCCGTAGGTGCCGGCGGAGAGGCCGCCGAGAGTGAGTGTCATGTAGGTGGGAGTCCCCCCCGCGTCACCGTCCCAGTTGCCGTTGCCACCATTGGCAGGGCGGGTGTCGATCCCCAGGAAGTCGGTGATCAGATCGAGGTCACCGCCGGCGTTGTTCCAGTTGGCGTCATTACCGTCTCCACGGTCGATCATCTGCCGGACCCGGTTGTCCGTGGTGTTGGGCCATGCCGGAGTGATGTCGATGCTGGTTCCGAAGGCCGGGAAGGACCGGGTGATGAAGTCGGCCGGGACTTCATGAGCGGCATTGTAGGCCTGGTAGTCTGTTTGCGGGTGAGGCCCGCCGGACTGGCTGGTCGAGTTGAAGTCGACCAGGAGGTCCTGGGACGAGAGGGTGGCCGTGGCGAGGGCCACCTGGGTAGTAAGGAGAATCCTGATTTTCATTGTCTTGAACCGGGTAGTTGTTTCTTGGGGGGGAGCGAGTGGCCTGCGCCTGTGGTCGCGGACAAGATTGCAGAGGCCATCTGGCAGGAGCAAGAGCAAGGACCGCCAACTTTGTCAGGGGCGGGTGAAGGTCATTGCGGCCCAAATGTTTAAGGAAACAGACTGTAGTTGATCTTCGCCTCCCTGGCGGGAGGGAGGTGCCTGTGGTGGTGTCCTGGAGCCCTACGGAGTGTAGGTGACGGCAATGCGCAGGAAGAGCCGAGGGTAGGGAGCCATGGTGATGCTGGCCTTGCGCACTTCGATGAAGTTGTCGGAGGACACAGCGACATCGAGGAGGGGCGTCCAAGTGACGAGGTCGGTGGAAAACTCCGCCGCGCAGCGGACGTCGCCGAGGAGGGTGTTTCTCGAGAAAGTCAGGGTCAGTTCACCGCCGTCCACCACGGGTGAGGGAGCGAGGGCGGCGTCAAGGAGGAGAGGATTCAGTCCGAGGGCATACTCCACGATATTGAGGAATCCATCGAGGTCGAAGTCCTCCAGTTCGCCCGACCCGGGAGGGGAGCCGGGGCCGAAGGTGAGATCACGGAAGGAGGCGTAAGACAGCTCGCTGGCACCGGGAGAGGGCTCACTTCCCCCCCAGGAGGTGGAAAAGTTGCCGAAGAGGGAGGAATTGAGCCGTTGCAGGGCCCCTCCCCCGCCGGCCGGACTGGTGGGCCAGGGAGCGATGGCGAGGTAGTGCACTTCGTCCTCGGTGACCTGCGGGTAGAAGGCCGGATCAGTCGGGAGAGGGTTGTCGGGTCGCTGCAGGCGCACGGTGCCCTGGTCATTGCGCAGGGGGCCATCGGTCCATGGGCCGAGGAGGGGCACCCCGGCGTCGATCCCGTAGTGGGAACGGAAGTGACCTGTGCTCACCAGGTCCGCCACCGGATCAAAGCCCACCACCAGGAGGATTTCGCCCGGTGCGAGGAAGTGAGTGGCGGTGAAATCGAAATCAACTCCGCCACGCAGCCTCCAGTTGGCGAGACTTTCGGGGAGGGAGCCGGAATTGCGGATTTCGACGTATTCGTAGCTGTTCTCCGGGGTCGCAGTTGGGTGGTACATCACTTCTGAAATGACCACCGGGCCAACCTGGGCGGCGGCATTGCCGGATCCGAGGGTGTTGGCGGTCATACTGACGAGGGTGCCGCTCCCCGCACCATCGGGCCAGCGTCCCAGGGTCTCGCTGCTGCGGGCGGCCGCGAATTCGACGACGTCAACAAACTTGAGCAGCTTGCCGCTGGCGTCGCCTTCGAGCAACCAGACGTCATCACCCTGCGAGGAAAGCGCGAAGGGCCCGCCGCTGGTGTAAGTTCCCCTGGTGCCGTGATTGTCAAGGAAGGGAACCGGAATGGTGAAGCTGTTGGCGTTGGGGACCGTTACCTCGAAAGTGTCGTTGTAGGCCCCGATTCCGCCGTATCCCGAGATCGTGATGACGTCTCCCGTGGACAGGCCGTGGGCCGCATCGGAGACCGTGGTGGGAGCGGCTGCAATGGTGCCGGAATAGGAAGAAAGGGCGAGATTCTGGTTGGCGTTGAAGTCGCTCTCGTCCCAATCCAGGTAGCCCCCGGCGGGAATGTTGCCGGAGGAAATACGGAACTTCCGGTAGTTGGTATTGGCATCGGAGAGGTACCAATTGGCCACCGGGATCGAGGCCCCGGTGGTGTTGTGAAGTTCGATGCGATCGATGGCGGGGAGGTCGGTGTTGGTGAGGGCCTCGTTGACCACGATGCGGCCGTCGAGGCCGGCTCCGAGAGCACCCGGTGAGCCATTGTATTCACAACTGGACCGCCAGTTCTCCGAGTTGCCGTAGTCGCCGGCAGTGTCGATGATTTCAAGCGAGGATCCGATTCCGTCGGCCCGGCCCGGCCAGGTTCCTCCGTCGTCGAAGGTAAAGTCCTGGCTGCCGGAGCCGTTCCAGGTTGCGAAGGCGATGCGTTCTCCGCCGTTGTCAAGGGTGCCGGTAAACTGTCCCGCCACCGGGAGGCCCGTGCCGTAGCGCACTTCAAATGCTTCCAGGTCCTCGACCACCACCACGTATCCGCCGGCGGGAAGGTTGGTGACGGGGAAGGTGAAGGTGAGCCCGTTGGTGAACTTCACCCCATCAAGATTGACGGCACTGGCGCTGACATTGCAGATCTCGATGAACTCGAAATCCCCACCGGTGAAGAGGCGGGGAATCGCCAGGCTCGCCCCGGCCTCGGCTTCCACCGCGTTGGCGCGGGCTGCATTGTAATTGATCTCGGTGATGCGCAGATCGGACGCGGTGGCGCGGCGTTCGAGATAGAAGGTGGCCTCGCTGAGCGGCGACCACGAATCGCCGCCGCCCACCCGGGCCCTCATGCGGACCAGTCCGCTGGCGGGCAAGGTCATCTCTCCGGAGAGAAGGATAGCCCCGGGCGCGAGGCTGCCGCCTTCGAGGCGCGGATCAGTCCCGTCGGTGGTGTAGTAGATCGATCCGGAGGGCGCGGTGGCGGAGAGCGTTCCGCCGCCGGGGATTTCGCCGCCGTGCTGGTTCCCTCCGTTGACGGTGAAGAGAGGCGCCGTGATGGTCCCGAGGTAGGTGTCGGAGCTGCCCGAAAACCTCTTCGATTGCCAGGCGCTGATCATGCGGTCGGTGCGGTTGGTTCCTGAAGTCGGGAACCAGGAACCCAGCACGCCGTTGCTCGGGCTCGTGCCCGGTCCGCCCGGAGTTCCGTACACTGCACGAGTCCAGTTTTCGTCGCGTGCGTAGTTGCCACTGAATCCCCCTCCGCTCCGGTCGTCGCCCCAGCGGGCGGACTCGCACACGATCGCGGTGTCGATCTGGTCGGCGTACTTCTGAAAGCGGCCGCGGTTCTCGAGGTTGGTGAGGGCCCCGCCATGGAAGAGGTGCTTGTAGGCGCGATCGGCGAAGCGGACCCGGAATTCGCGATGGTCCTCGAGGTCATCAAAGATGAGGGCCCCGTCCAGGGCTCCGCTGTTGCTGGGGGCGCTGGTGGTGGTTTGGTTCTCGAGGATTCGCTCGGTGTCCC
>DMYM01000312.1 GCA_003483645.1 Verrucomicrobiales bacterium | reverse complement strand
AAATCAATCAGGCGTCCCTTGGCCTGCGCGAGGTCCCTCTTCGCTTCTATCAGTTGATCCTTGGTCGCGTTGTTGTCGGTGTGAAGGGCCTTGAGGCGATCACGGGCGGTCTTGAGGTCCCGGCCGAGGTCCATGTTCTGTTTGATGAGGAGCTGGACGCGCTCGCTTTCGTTGAGCTTGAGAAGGGCCACCATCTGGTCGCGTTGAACGAGAAGAGCATCGCGTTCATCCCGGAGGTCATGGACTTCCGCCCGGGCTTCTCCCAGTTGCCTGTCGAGTTGGGCATTACGTGCTTCCAGGGCGATATACTTCCGGTCCTTCTCCACCAGTGAGTCCCTCAGTTCCTTGAGTTGGCGGCGCAGTCCTTCCACAACTTCCTTGGCTGCGGACTGTTGGACATTAACCACTTCTTCGAGGTCAGTTGCCCGTTTCTGGGCGGCGGCGGCATCAGCCTTGGCCACTGCGAGCTGAGAGAGAACTTCCTGATGCGCGGTCCGGCTGTCCCGGAGTGCCTTGAACATCGTGTCGCGCTCGTCCTCAACTTTCCTGATCCGCCGGTTGAGATCCTGGAGTTGGTTGGACACCGGAGCCCGGGCCACCCGGTCGCGTTCCTGCTCCAACTGCCTAAGTGCCTCCCGCAGGCGCACGGCATTGGCGTCGCGGTCGGAGTGGGCCTTCCGGAGTTCGTCCCGATATTGTTCGATCTGCCGCTGGAGGGCGGTCACCTTGCTCTGGTCTTCCCGGCTGAGTTGCGGAATATTGAGATCCCCGTGTCCGCGGGGGACAGGTTTCCCCTCAACCAGATCTCCCGTGCGCCGGGCTAGCCTGTTCCGCTCGCCGAGGGCTTTTGTGCGGATTGCGGACATGGCCTGAGTGGTGGATTCCCGCCGGGTCTTGACGAGATCAGGCTTGAATTCGGGGTCGGAGAGAGCCACCGACTCGAACAGTTGCCTGGCCTTATCGTAGCGGTTGAAGGCTTCAAGGAACTTGTCGTCCTTTTCCGCCTTCTCGGCGTCGCGTACGGTAAGCCACGCCTGAAAGTAGACGTCCGAGGGTTTGAATCTGCCCAACGACGGTGCCTGTGCCCCAACCGGAGGGCACAATAACAGGGTCGCCGTTGCAGCAAGAAGGCCACAAGCGAAGCATCGCAGGTGTGTCATGCGCGGCGCACCATACGGCAGGATTCCGGGATGGAAAAGACGGAATTGTGGATTGCTAGAGACGCTTAGCTTTAGGGGTTTGCAGCCATTTCCGTATGTCCTCGGCAGGAAGACAATTCAAGACATCCTGCCGACGGAGCCAGCCCTTGCGAGCCACCCGGATGCCAAAGTGGAGGTTTTGCAGGCCCCTTGCGTGGTGTGCATCGGGATTGAGAGAGCATTTCACACCTTTGTCCCGGGCACGCCTCCACCATCTCCAGTCCATGTCCATACGCTTTGAAGAGCAGTTGAGTTCGATGACCGTCCCGGTCTCGGCCGCACAGTCGATGATCTTTTCATGGTTTACGGCGTAGGGATCGCGGCGCAGGAGAAGGCGTCCACTTAAGTGGCCCAGCATCGTCACATGCGGGTTTTCCATGGCCTTGATGAGGCGAGCGGTCATGTCCTTCTCGGGCAGGTTGAAAGACGCATGCACGGAGGCGACCACGTAGTCGAGTTGGGCCAGGGTCCCGTCGTCGAAATCCAGAGTGCCGTTGCGAAGGATGTCGACTTCGTTGCCGGCGTAGAGGTCGATGTCGTCGAGACTGGCGTTGAGAGCGCGGATGGCCGCGGACTGGGTGAGGAGGCGTTCCTCGTTGAGGCCGTTGGTCTGGAAGGAAGATCTGGAGTGGTCGGCGATGCCAAGGTAGGAGAGTCCCAGATCCCGCGCGGCTTCGACCATCTCGGCCAGGGAGGATCGGCCATCGGACTCGGTGGTGTGATTGTGAAAGGTGCCCCGCAAATTGTCCTGTTCGACGAGCCGGGGAAGATCCCCTTTGCACGCGGCGTCGAATTCGCCCCGGTTTTCCCGGAGAGCAGGTTCGATGAATTGAAGTCCCAGTTCGGCGTAGATGTCGCTCTCCTCCCTGAGGTCCGGGGTGGGATCGTTGCGTTGGGTGCCTGCGACCGGCTGGAGTTGATACTCGTTGAGCGTCAACTTCTGCTTGAGAGCCCGGGAGCGCAATTCGACGTTGTGCTCCCTGCTCCCGGTGAAGTAGATCAGGGCGAAAGGCCACTCGCGGTTGGAGACGGCTCGCAGGTCGCACTGCAGTCCACTCTGGAGGCGGACGGAGGCCTTGGTCCGGCCCTGGGCGAGGATCTCCCGGATACCTTCAAGCTCTGTGAAAAAGGCCGTGATGACTGCGGGATCCGGGGTGGCCACGAGGAAATCGAGATCGTGGACCGTTTCCCTGCCGCGTCGATAGGAGCCCGCGATCTCTGCGCGGCTAACATCCGGATGCTGCCTGAGAATTCCGAGGATCCGTTCGGCATCTGGAGCGACCTCGGCGAGGAGGTAGTAGCCGGAGAAACGCTCATGCGCTTCGATGGCACCGAGAATCTTCTCTTCGCTCTTCTTCCCAAACCCGGGGAGTTCGCTCACCTGCCCGGATTGGCAGGCGCGCTTCAACCCGCCCAGGGAGGCGATGGAGAGTTCTTCGTAGAGGGTCTTGACCTTCCTGGGACCGAGTCCCTGTAGTTCAAGGAGTTCGAAAAGTCCTTCCGGGAATTCGTCCCTGAGGTTCTGGTGGAAGGCGAGCAGGCCGTTGGAGGCCAGTTCATGGAGTTTTTGTTGGAGGGCTTCGCCGATTCCCTTGATGCCCTTCAGATCGTTCTCCCTGGCCCGTTGAACGATATCGCCGTCAAAAGATCGCACGATCTCGGAACCATTGCGGTAGGCTCGGATTTTGAAGGGGTTCTCTCCTTTCAATTCGAGAAGGAGGGCAATCTCTTCGAGGACTTCGGCAAGATGGTCGCGAGTAATTTCTGGCATGACGGCGGGGATAGCCCGGATCGATCGGTGCCGGGCAGCGGAGGAGATGGGAGCGCGGGGCGGGATGTCTGATTCCGGCTGTAGCGGGCGGGAAGGGACTGGATTACTTCATGATGAGGTCGGAAATGACCATGCGGTGATCAGATTCCTCGACGGTGACGACCCTGGAGCGAGCAGCATAGAAGGCCCGTGAGGCAAAGATGTGATCGAGACGGAGAATGGGGAAGGCGCGGTGATAGGTGCTCCCCCAACCGGAGCCTGCCTCACTGAAGGTATCGGTGAATTCGCCCTTCAGCATGCCGTAGACGCGGTCACCTGCGGGCGCATTGAAATCTCCGGCAATGATTACAGCGGGCAGTTTGGGGCTGATGTTGGTTTTCTCGAGTTTTTGCAAGGCAAGCGCGATCTCCATGCGGCGGCGTTTCCGGTTGTGATGGTGGCTCCGCCAGCAATCACGGCTCCACAGGTTCAAGTCGGTGGCCGCAGCCTGTAGATGGACATTAACCAGTTCAATCCGTCGACCGTTTGGCAGTCTGACGCGGACCTGATGGCTGCGGTAGGGGAGCCCCCTTGGATTGGGGATGTGATGCTCGATCTCACCTCGTGCGACCAATCCGCAACGGGTATGCTTGTCGTAGCGGTAGTCTCCCTTGCCTTCGAACAGTGTTTCGTTGAGCTGGCGCAGGCGATAGGGATGAGGGATTTCCTGAATGAAGACAAGATCGGGTTGGTAGCGGATGATGGATTCCGAGAAATTTTCGTTGGAGCCGGCCCAATTGATGGTGGCCACCCGGATTACCTCGCGTCCTTCGAAGCGTTGGGGACGACCGGCATCAAGTGACGGTGAGCCAATGCGGGCGAGGGGACGGGTCTCGTCCGCCAGAAAGAGAACGGTGAGCGCCCAGGCGGCGGTGGCGAAAAGGGAGAGCCGGGCGCGAAAGAGGAGAAAGGCACAGCTGGAGAGAAGAAGGCCACCTGCCCCCCAGATCCAGATCGGGATGACGGTGAATGCTGCCAAACGATCAGGCTGTCGCGAGAAGATGGCGACGGTCACAAGGTGAAAGCCGAGGGAGGCCGATACCAGGGCCACTGCGAAGAACTTGCGACCCGGGCGGGACATATTTCACTCCTTCAGCTTTCCCTTGAATATGCGGAGTGCATCGTGAACGAGTGGGTCGTCGTAGAAGGAATCCTGGGGCGGAGGTTCGGCCGCGGCAGGAGAGCCTCCGGATTGCGGGGCGGCAGTAGTGCCGATAGCTTCCGGGGCTGCCTGGCCGGGTTGGGGAGCGGGTTCAGATCGCTTTTCGGGTGCCTGTTCGATCAAGGACTCAAGCTGGTTCTCGACGTCCCGGCGTTTCTTGCGGGCACGAGAGGATGCGCGGCGGGTGTTGCCCGGATCGGTCGCTGGTTCCGGGGCTTTCGTTCGATCTCCCGGGGCGGGGCTCGTGGCCGCAGGTTCTTCCGGGGTGGTGGGAGGGCTGTCCGGAGGGGTGCCCTTTTCCAGAGCCATGACCACGTCGCTGATGCGCACTTCATCGAGCGACTGGATGGCGCGGATCAGGGCGATCTCAAAGTGGAGTTGCTTGTTGGAAGCCCGGCGCATGCGTGCATCGGCATCAGCAAGACGATCGAGAACCGTCAGGAGGCGGTCATCACTCAGATGTTTGCCGTGATCGCCGAGTTGTTCCCAGAAGTCGACGGGCACCTCCGTGCCGGTGGAGTCAGGACTGAGGCGTCCGATCAGGAGGGCACGGAGAAAGCCGGCCAGTTCGGAAAGGAGCTGGGTGAGATCCTTGCCCTTGTCGGCCTCGGCTTGCACGAGGGAGATGCTCTCTGCGGTATTTTGCCTGAAGATGGAGGAGGTCAGGGCTGCGATGGTTTCGGAGGAGGTGAAGCCGAACACGTCCTGCACGTTCCGGTCGGTTATGGTTTCGCCGCAGAAGGCGACGAGTTGATCGAGCATGGTCTGGGCATCCCTCATGCTGCCCTCGGCGCCCTTGGAGATGGTCCAGGCTGCAGATTCCTCCAAAGTGACGTTCTCCTCGGTGGCGATGTGCTGGAGGTGACTGGCGATGATCTCATTGGGGATCGGGCGCAGATCGAAGCGCTGGCAACGGGACAGGATGGTGGGGAGAATCTTGTTCGGCTCGGTGGTGGCGAAGAAGAACTTCACGTGTGGCGGCGGTTCCTCCAGGGTCTTCAGGAGGGCGTTGAAGGCCTGGGGGGTAAGCATGTGAACCTCGTCGATATAGTAGATCTTGAAGCGCCCGCTGGCAGGGGCGTAGTTGACCGTCTCCCGCAACTCGCGCACCTGCTCCACCCCGTTGTTGGATGCGCCGTCGATCTCGAGGACATCGAGTGAGCGCCCCTCGGCAATTTCCAGGCAGATCTCCTCATCGGGGTCGAAGTCGAGGCGCGGTCCATTACTGCAGTTGAGAGCCTTGGCAAGAATGCGGGCGGTTGACGTCTTTCCTGTGCCGCGCGGTCCGACAAAGAGGTAGGCGTGTGCCAGTCGATCTCCCTCAATGGCATTACGCAGGGTGGTCACCACGTGATCCTGACCCAGAACGTCGTCGAAGGTCCGGGGGCGGTATTTGCGGGCGAAGACCTGGTAACTCATCGTCTGGGAGAGAATGTAGGCCGGAATGGGGGTTTGTCAGGACTTCAGTTCGCGGAATTACCCGGAGCGGCAGGGGGCAGGGCGCGAGGATGCCTGGAAAGGTTTCAGGCGGAGAGCTGGATCCGGGGAATGGCGGCCAGGAGTTTCCGGGTGTAGGCGTTCTGAGGGCTGTCAAAGACGACTTCAGCGGGTCCGTATTCCACGATCTTACCGGCATTCATCACGGCGATGTTATCAGCGAGGTAGCGAACCACCGAGAGGTCGTGGGAAATAAAGATCATGGTCAGATCCAGCTCGTCGCGCAGTTGGAGGAGAAGATTGAGAATCTGGGATTGGATGGAGACGTCCAGGGCGGATACCGGTTCATCAGCGAGCACCAGTTTCGGTTCGGGTGCGAGGGCACGAGCGATGGCAATCCTCTGTCGCTGACCACCAGAGAATTCGTGCGGATATTTCCGCATGAAGCGGGCGTCGAGGCCCACCCGTTCCATTACCTCTCCAACCTTGCTGACAAGTTTGCTCCTGGAGCTGCGGAGGGCTTGGTGACGTTGGCAGAGCGCCTCGGCGAGGGCGGAGTAGACGGTCATGCGGGGATTGAGGGAGGCGTAGGGGTCCTGGAAGACCATCTGGAAATCGAGACGCCGGCGCTGGATGGCTGAGGGTTCCAGAGTGCTGAGATTCTGCTCCTCCAGCGAAATCTCGCCGGAGGTGGCCGGCTGGAGCTGCATGATGGTGCGGGAGAGGGTGGATTTGCCGCAACCGGACTCCCCGACGAGCCCCAGGATTTCACCCTTTTCGATCCGGAGGCTGACACCATCGACAGCGCGCACCAAGCCGGTGATCCCACCGAAGATTCCCTTCCGGATGGGAAAGTGAGTGTGAACATCGACGAGCTCGAGGAAGGACACGGAGGGAGGAAAGCATTAATTCCGGAATGAGAAATTCTAAACTTCGGTAATCTTCCCCGATCTGACGTCGAGTTAGCTTTCAGCGTAGTTTTTTCTGGTGCTTTTGATGTCCAAGTTCCCACTATTTCGGGTGAAAGACCCAGCAACCACAATGAGGCCCATCGTCATCAACATCATGCACCTCGCCCTGGCGACTTATCTTTCGGGCGCTTCCTTGTCAGCTCAGGAGAGCAAGTTTGCCCATCCCCCGGGTGGTTGGGACTCGGTTTACAATGGGGACGTTGATCCCAGCATGGATGGTTGGGATTATGACAACGGTTCAGACGCCTGGGATGGCAGCACTATCGGCGTTGGTCGTCCAGGTGGGGCGGGAGTGTTTACGGATGGTGATGATGCCTTCCTGCGTATTCAGGATACCGGGAACCCCGGCAACGATCCGTCTAATCGAAAGATTTTTTTCACGAAGGATCTCACCCCTGTTTTCAGTCCTGGTTATTCTCCCCTCACCGAAGGTGTCACGATGTATTTCCGCACGCGGGTGGCCACTCGGGAGAGCGGGCCTCTGGACAATTACTCGGATGGGCGCCGCTGGCCCCCCCTTGGGGATGGTTATGCCCTCCACAACGGCGGCAAAAGTGTCATCGGGATATGGGATCAGCTCTATGGAGGCATCGTGTCCTTTGCTCCGTCCACGAGCTACGTGAATACTGCCCTGGGTGATTTTACCGGAGGGGAAGGCCTGGTGATGAATCGCCTGAACGGCACCTTTCCCTCAGAGGAGGTGGATGGGGATGACACTGCCGGTAGTGCGAATGTGTTGGATGTTATCCCACAGGACTGGATGGATGTATGGGTCACGCTGGAGGCGGATAGTTCGGGTGGAGGAACGCACCGGGCTGACATCTATCTGAATGGCGAAACGGTTCCCCGGACCTTTCATCTCACCTCCGGGATTAATGGCGATGAAAGCTACACTTATGCGGTCATGGGATTGGGAGCCACTCCAGAAACCGGGGCGGTTGATATCGATTTCTTTCTCGTGAAGGAAGGTGTTTATCTCCCGCTTCCCACGAAGAAGCTCCGGATTACGGAGATGCGCCGGCTGGCCAGCAGCAACGAA
Organism: Verrucomicrobiales bacterium; assembly: GCA_003483645.1. Classification (GTDB taxonomy): domain Bacteria; phylum Verrucomicrobiota; class Verrucomicrobiia; order Verrucomicrobiales; family Akkermansiaceae; genus Roseibacillus_B. The sequence continues at coordinate 2,921 of DMYM01000312.1, read as the reverse complement.
CTGATGATCCAGTGGAAAAGCTCTCCGGGGAAGCTCTACAACCTGCGCAGTGAGCTTGACCCTTCCAATGGTGATCCTGCCCAGTGGACCATCTTCAATGGACAGCAGGGCTTGGGGGCTACTCCCCCGAAAAACACTCTTCTGGTGCCCCTGCCCGCTGATGAGAGGCGTTTCTTTGTGGTTGGGGAATTCGATGCCCCTCCGGTCATTGTTCTCGCTGATGATCTTGAATCCGGGGTTGGCGGGTGGGCCACTGCAATAAACGATCCAAGTGGCAATACGCGCTGGGAGCTTGGAACGCCCGGGGCAACGACCGGTCCTCTCTCCGGAGCGGAGGGTTCGAGTAATGCCTGGTCCACGAACCTGGGTGATTATGGTGCAGACTCGAACATCTCTCTGCGATCGCCGGTATTGGATATGAGTGCGATTACGGAGGCGGAGTTGAGTTTCATGGCCTTTCGCGATGCTGATGGTGTCGCAGACATTGCGACCGTGCGATTCCTCAGAGCTTCAGACCTGGTTCAACTGGGAGCAGCGACGCCACTGGACATGACCGTTTTTGACGTCGATTGGATCAAGATTCGGATACCAGTGGTGCCGGAGGCAATTGGACAGAACGTTATCATCGAGTGGAATTTCGTGAGCGATGGAGGTGTTGATGCCTTCAGCGGCCTGTCAATTGATAACGTGCAGGTGAGCGACTAGGGTCGGGGCAGGCAAGGATCCCGCAATTTGCTCTGCCGGACACGGGGTTCCACCCGGACCGGAATAAAACCGCCTTGGGGGAAGATCAGCAGTGGCACCTTCCGGTCTGGATTGTTGTGCCGATTGACACCGCAGGTCAGGTGGCGGTCTCCGACGCCATGACCCGGGTTGGCGTCGTATTTCTTGAAACGATCTGCAGGAGGATGGCTCCAGTGGGGTTCAGGAAGAATCGAGATTGCGCTTTGGCAGGAGGGCGTCCGTCATTATGGTCCCCCGCGTCATGCCAAAATCACCTGTGGTTCTCATTATTCGAGATGGCTGGGGCGTGAATCCTGGAGGGGCGGAAACAGCGGAGGTCGATGGAAATGCCACTCTGCTCGCCAAGACGCCGTTTCACGATGAGATGCTGGCCAGGCATCCCAGGGGATTCGTGAGCTGTTCGGGAATGGATGTGGGCCTGCCCGATGGTCAGATGGGGAATTCCGAGGTAGGGCATCTGAACCTGGGAGCGGGACGGATTGTCTACCAGGATCTGACCCGGATCAACAAGGTGATCGAGGGCGGAGAACTGGCTGAAAATGCAGTTCTCCAGGAGGCGTTTTCGAAGGCCCTCCCCAGCCGACTGCACTTGATAGGACTGGTTTCGGATGGGGGAGTACACAGCCACCAGAATCACCTGATGGCCCTGGCAGGTGCCGCCAGGGCAGCAGGAGTTGAGGACATCATGGTCCATGCCATTACAGACGGGCGGGATACCTCGCCCACTGGTGGAGCGGATTTTCTTGGGGAGGTGGAAGACGGTCTCGCGGAGCACGGTGCGCGGATTGCGACGGTGGTAGGCCGCTATTTTGCGATGGACCGGGACCGTCGATGGGAGCGAACCAAACTGGGATGGGACGCTATCGTCCATGGTGTTGGTGAGGCGAGTGAGATTCTGGCCAGCGAGGCGGTGGCGCAGCACTACAAGGAGAACAAGACCGACGAGTTTCTGCCTGCCATCATTTTCCACGAGGTCAACACGCAGCGCGTTCGCGACGGAGATGTCGTCCTCTTCTTCAACTTCCGGGCTGACCGGGCACGCCAGCTCTCTGAAGCCTTCCTGACCGAGGGATTCGGGGACTTCGAGACAGGGGCGCGTCCGAACGTCCACTACGTGACCCTGACCGAATACGACGAAACCTACGATTGCCCGGTGGTCTTTCCTCCGGAAACCCTGGGAAACGTGCTCGGGCAGGTGGTGGCGGCAGCCGGGATGAATCAACTTCGCATTGCGGAAACGGAGAAGTATCCGCACGTAACCTACTTCTTCAACGGTGGGGAGGAAACGCCCTGTGGGGAAGAAGAACGGATCATCATCCCTTCTCCAAAGGAGGTGCCGACCTACGATCACAAGCCGGAGATGAGCGCTCCTGAAGTGACCGCCACGGTAGTCGAGAATTTGAAGGACTATGACCTCGTCATTCTCAACTATGCGAACCCGGACATGGTGGGGCACACTGGGGTTGTCGAGGCAGCCGTCAAGGCGGTGGAAACCATTGATGACGGGGTGCGACAGGTGGTGGAGGAGACCTTGCGACTGGGGGGTAAGTTGCTTATCACGGCAGATCATGGCAACTGCGAGTTCATGCGCAATTCCGATGGTTCTCCCCACACCGCGCACACGACCAACCTTGTGCACGCGGTTTATGTAGCTGACGATGCCGAAGGCAGGATGGTCGATGACGGAATCCTGGCGGACGTGGCGCCCACCCTTCTGGCAATGCTAGGGCTTCAGCAACCTCCCGAAATGACGGGAAGGAACCTGGTGGGCGGGCTGGGGAGAGATGAGGCTTCCTGCAGTGGATAGCTGCCTGCCGGTGCCTTCCGTCGATCACCCCAGGCGAAGAAGCCCGTCTTGCCGGGTGTGAAGGATGCTCAATAATCCTCCACCGGGCTCTGCGGTGGTCCGTCGGTATCGGGATCGCTCTCCTCCCCGAGAACGTCCTTACGGAGTTTGAATAAGTCCCCGGCAATGTCGGTGAGCTTTTCCTCCGAGAATTCGGGAGGAATCCGGAGGCGCTTCCTCGCCTTCTCAATACGGGTATCGGTGTCGCAGAGAACCGGACCAGGAAGTTCCTGCAGGGCGGCCAGGGTCTGGTGGGCATTCATGAATTCGTGGCAGAGCAGGACAAGGTCACCCCCCGCTTCGATCGCCAGGCGGGCTGCCTCGGGGGTGC
>DMYM01000481.1 GCA_003483645.1 Verrucomicrobiales bacterium | reverse complement strand
CATCGTGTTCTTCACCGGCGACAATGGAGGGCAGGATCGCTTTCGTAACGGCGATCACCCGCGGGGATTTTTCAGCCCCAACAAGGACCCCAGGTCGGGAGTGGAATTCCGGGGAGGCAAGGGCTCTCTCTACGAGGGAGGCCTCCGTATTCCCTTCCTTGTGCAGTGGCCCGGAAGAATCAGGGGCGGACAGGTGCGCGATCTCATGTTCGCCCAGTACGACATCCTCGCCACCCTCACCGAGCTCGCAGGGGCCCGCACGCCCAAGGACACCGATGGCATCTCAATCCTGCCCACCCTCCTCGGGGAGGAGGCCGCCGGACACAAACAGGCAACCCATCCTCCCTTCTACTGGGAGTTCGGCAACATGCAGGCCGTCCGCCTCAACAACTGGAAAGGCGTACATATCCGCAACAAGCAGAGCTGGGAGCTTTACGACCTGAAGGAAGATATCAGCGAAACCACCAACCTCGCCATCAAACACCCCGAGGTCATCGCCCGGATGAACAAGATCATTGCCGAGAGCCACGAGCCTGCCCGCCCCGGCACCTACACCACACGCGAGCGGCACGAACGGGACCGCCGGGCCAAGTGGGGAACCTCGCGCCCCCAGCCTTCGCCCCGTGTCGCCAGCATGAACCGCATCAAGGGCAAGAATCTCGTCCCCTTCGAGAAGATGAAACTGGTGGGCTTCAGCAGCGAGAACCAGTCCAACAACCGCAAGGCGATCTTCGCCATCGATGGGCGGCCTGACACCGTCTGGCACTCCAGCTGGTCGGATGGTCTCAGCAAACACCCCCACGAACTGGTCATCGATCTCGGCGCAACCCACCGCGTCGCCGGCTTTCGTTATCTCGCCCGCCAGGATGGAGGCTGGAATGGAGCCTTTGCCAAAACGGAGTTCTACGTGGGTAACTCCCCCACTGACTTCGGCTCGCCGGCCGCCAAGGTCACCTTTACCAAAGACAGGAAGGTGCAATCGGCCGGCTGCGGGAAGCCCGTCCGGGGACGCTACGTCAAGGTTCGCGTCCTCTCCGAGGTCAATGGCGAAGCCTGGGGCTCCGCAGCCGATATCGGAGTGATCGGGAAGCCCGCAAAGTGACCTCCCCTGGTCAACACTCCCCAAGCGCTGCGTAGTCGACCGGCCGGTGGCAATCGAGGGCCGCGGTGACCGGCGGCATCTCGTATTTCAGTCCGGTTGCGCAGTTGAACAGCACCACTGATTCCTCGACGCCAACCCGCCCGGCCGCCAGTTCCTTCTTGTAGGCGGCATAGGTGGCCGCGCCCTCCGGGCAGAGAAGAATTCCCTCCAGATCGGCCATCTCAGCCCAAGCCTCTTCGATTGCATCGTCGTCGACCGCGGTTGCCAAGCCATTGGTGGAGCGCACGCCCCGTAGAATGAGGAAGTCTCCCACCGCGGTCGGCACCCGGATGCCTGCCGCCATGGTGTGAGCGTCCTCCCACGCCTCGGCATGCTCCGCGCCTTCCTCCCAGGCCTTCACGATGGGGGCACATCCGCTGGCCTGCACCGCCACCATGCGCGGCCGTTTTGAGCCGATCCACCCCATCGCTTCCAGTTCATCGAAGGCCTTCACCATTCCGATCAGGCCCGTTCCCCCCCCGGTGGGATAGAAGATGACATCCGGCAGCTGCCAATCGAACTGTTCCGCCAACTCAAGTCCCATCGTTTTCTTGCCCTCGATGCGATAGGGTTCCTTCAGAGTGGAGACGTCAAACCAGCCCATGGTCTCCACCCCCTCACGCACAATCCTGCCGCAATCGTGGATCAACCCGTTGACCCGCCAGACGCGCGCGCCCTGCATCGCAATCTCACGCAGGTTGGTCTCCGGGGTATCCTCGGGACAAAAGACGAAGATCTCCATGCCGGCCCGTCGTCCGTAGGCTGCCATCGCCGCGCCGGCATTCCCGTTGGTCGGGATGGCCAGCTTGCCGAGGCCCAGTTCCTTCGCCATCGAAACCGCCAGGGCCAACCCGCGTGCCTTGAAGGATCCGGTCGGCAAGCGCCCTTCGTCCTTCACCACCACCGGCCCGCCACCCAGTAGCGCCTGCACCCGGGACGCCGGTTGCAGGGGCGTGGTCACTTCCCCCAGCGTCACGATGTTCCGCGCCCGCCTGACAGGCAGAAACTCGCGGTAGCGCCAGAAGTCCGCGGGTCGCCTCCGCAAGTCCTCCCTGCTAAGCGAGTTTGCCAGGCCTTCCAGGTCGTAGCGGACCAGGAGAGGGCGCCCCTCCCGCGACAAGCCCTGCAGCACATCTGCTTCATAACGCTCGCCAGTCATCGAGCACTCGAGATGAGTCACGAAGGTCGGTCTTTCCGCAGTAGTATTGTCCATCCCGGCCATTCTCTTCCGCTCCTGTGCCCGGCAAAGCCGAAAGCTCCGCTTCTCGACTTTTCCTTGACCCCGGCCTCCTTCGCGGCACGTTCTCTTGGCCCTGAAACCATGTTCACCCCCCGTTCGACATCCCGGCTCTCCTGGAGCCTGCTGGCGATCGTCCTGACCCTTTCACTCGGCGGGCCAGTGAACGCCCAGCTTATTCAAATCCGGGGCAACGACCGGGTCATAAGCAATGGAGACACCACCCCCAGCGGTGGCGATCACACCAACTTTGGCCAGGTTCTGGCCGGTTCCGGACCCGTTGACCGCGAGTTCATCATCCGCAACCTCAGCAGCGCACCGCTGCAGATCCGCTTCTTCCAGCGCACCGGGCAACACCCCGGCAATTTCACGGTGATCGATCCTCCCGACCTGACCATTCCCGGGAACGGGGATTCCTCCATGACAATCCGTTTCCTGCCATCCGCCGCAGGCGGACTGCGCACTGCCACCATTCGCATTGTAAGCACCTCCTTCGTGGACGGCGACTTCCGGTTCGACGTCGCGGGCGAACTGGTTCTTCCCTCTCCCAACATCGTGATCTCCGGCAACGGAGTCGAGATTCCGGACGGATTTTTCTCTCCCATCGTGGACAACAACACGGATTTCGAAACCCTCGGCCTCGATGACAACCCCCTCACCCGCACCTTCACCATAAGCAACACCGGAGAGCAGGACCTCCGCATCAGCAGCGTCGATGTGGTCGGCATCAACAGTGACCAGTTCTCCATCAGCAGGAACCCCGATACTTTTATCGGGCCGGACAGCGAGAGCACCTTCGACGTTACCTTCGATCCGACCCGGGAAGGAGCGCACCGGGTCACCGTGCATATCAACAGCAACGACCCCACCCCGACCGAAAGGATCTACAGCTTCTCCTTGCGTGGCACGGGACAATCCCTCAGTCCCCGAATCGTTCTCAGCGGAAACGGGATCGATATCACTCCCGGCGACGAGACGCCCGGCCCGGAGGACCACACCCGGTTCCCCGACACCGATCTGCTGTCCGCCTCGACCCGCACCTTCACCGTGCGCAACTCAGGCAACGGCCCGCTCCTGATTGACACCGTTGAACTTCTTGGCCCCCATGCGGCCGGGTTCACCGTGGCGCAGACCCCCGCCACCCCGCTTGAACCGGAAGGGGTCTCCAGCCTTCAGGTCACTTTTCGACCCACGGTGCAGGGACCCTGGATCGCCACTCTGCGCATCACAAGCAACGACCCCGCTCAACCCGTCTACGAAGTCGATCTGGAAGGCATCGGGGGACGCTTCAAACTCCTTGGGATCGAGCAAGACGATGACGACGCTCTCATCAGTTTCAGCACCAACTCCTCCGCGGGAACATACATCTACCGCATCTTCCACTCCACCGACATGGAGGAATGGGAACCTGTCGGTTCGATTTTATCCAATGGCAGGGAGACCCTGCAATTCCGCCACCGCAACAGCACCGGAAGCGCCAAGGCGTTCTGGTATGTGGAAGAATTGCGCTTCGAGTAGTCATTCACCCTCCCGGTCCGATCAAATCGACCACACCCTCCAGGAAACGGATGTGGCACTGCACGCGCCGGTAAAGCGAGTATTCCGAGGGAGTCTCGAAGGTCAGGGCGGTACGAGCACCGTTGAGAAACAGGTAGATCGACTCCGGCATTCCTCCGATCTCCCGCACGATCTTCATCAGACCGCGGGTGCGCCGCATCACTCCGTTCTTCGGGATCCTTCCCTCTACTCCTCCCTGGTGGCGGGGGATGACCCCCTCCACCCGTTCGAGCAGATCCTCCCCCAGACTCTCTCCCTGGCGGGCCAATTCGTAGACATACATCCCGTTGGCATCGAAGTCCTCATGGAGATTCACCGCGACTGCGAAATCCCGCCCCGAGATGAAGTCGAGCATGGCCCCGATGACCGGGATCCCGGGACGATCGAAAGAGCGGTTCAAGTCCCTCCCCTCGGCGTCTTCCCGCCTGTTGTTGCTCAATCCCCACGGGTTGAGGCAGGGGAAGATGGCCACCGGTAGCTCACGCAGCGATTGCACGTTGTTTTCCGCCCATTGCAGAAGCCCCTGCACCGCTGCTGGCTCATCACCGTGAATTCCCGCACTCAGATAAAGTCCCTTGCCCGGGACGGGGTGACGGTTGCTCAGCCCGAGGAGCGGATTGTCCCCTCCCCCCGCCAGGCTGACTACCTGAAGATCCGCTTTCCGGGCAATCAGGCGCCAGCGCCTCAGGAGGTGGATCACCTCATGACTGCGGTGGGCGGCCAGGTAGGCACGTTCATCGGAATCCACATCCCTCGCTTCGCACAGGGCGGCAACGACGTCGATCCCTATGGCAGGAAAAAGCGTCTCGCCGTGTGGCATAGGGCCAATTATAAAGCCGGTACTCCTCTCCCGATCATGGTCATCATCCGCCCCGCCTTTCTCTTCTCCCTGTCTACAACCTTCCTCTTCCTCTCGGGCAGCCAGCCGCTTCAGGCCCAGAAAAAACAGATCCAGGAGGAGAAGAAACCGTGGTGGGATGCCCCCCAACCGCGCTTCTCCAGGTCGGAACTCGGCGGCGTTTTCACCGGGACGATCGACATGCGGGGGGACGCAAAGGTCGGGAATCGCACCATCTGCAAGGCGATCGCAGTCCGGCTAGGTGAGGGCGGCAAGGCAGGCACGGTCCTCTTTGACACCGAGATGATGCGCATGGCCTGCGCCGTTCCCGACAACCCGGTCATGTTCAATACCTACCGTGACGGACTGGGCGGAGCCGGTCACTGGGTTGGTTCGCCCTATCTCTTCACCACCGAAAGTGGACCGGCCTGGGCCGATGAGGGCGGGAACTTCCAGGATGTGCGCAAGGGCAAGAAGGCCGGTCCGTTGCCCCGGGCATGGGCTCAATATCGCGGACTCTACCGACATGGCGAACGGGTGGTCTTTTCCTACCGCATCAATGGGACGGGCATCCTCGACATGCCCTGGATCGAGGAAATCGATGGAATCAGGCTCTTCACCCGGACCCTGGAAGTGGAGCCCTCCAAGGCCATGCTCGTCCTGCGACTCTGCCAGAACCGGAGCGACCCGGGATCCCTCACCACCGTGCTCCCCTGTCGCGAGACCAGCTCCGCGGTGGAAGTGGCCGAAAAGGACGGCCACTGGCACCTCGGGATCAAGCCCCGTAAGGAGACCATCCGTCTCAAGCTGGTGATTGGATCCATCCCTCTCGACCAGTCCAAGAAGGTCGCAGCCACCGTCAAGAAAGTGGCTCCGGCTGAGGATCTCTCGCGTTCCACCGGGGGTGGGCCACCCCGGCATCCCAAGGCCCTGGTGACCCGGGGATCGGTCGGCCAGGAGAAGGGCCCCTACGTTCTCGATACCATCACTCCGCCTTTCGACAACCCGGACAAGATTCTCTTTCGATTCGGCGGACACGACTTTTTCTCCAACGGTGACATCGCGGCCTGCACCATCGACGGGGATGTATGGCGCGTATCGGGCATTGATGACAAGCTCCTCAAGGTCGAATGGCGCCGCTACGCCACCGGCCTCTTCCAGCCGCTCGGACTCAAGGTGGTCGAGGACAAGGTCTACGTTCTCGGACGCGACCAGATCACCCGCCTCCATGATCTCAACAAGGACGGTGAGGCAGACTTTTACGAGTGTTTCAACAACGGGTGCCGCATCGGGAAGCACGTGCACGAGTATGCTACCGGCCTCGAGACCGATCCCGCGGGAAACTTCTATTACGTAAAGGGGCATGGTGCAAACAACGAGCACGCCGGAACCCTGCTCAAGGTCTCCCGGGACGGTTCACGGATAGAAGTGATGGCCACCGGTTTTCGCTGGCCCAACGGTTCCGGCGCGGGACCAAACGGTGAACTCACGGTGGCCGATCAGCAGGGCACATGGGTCCCCTCCTCGCGCGTGGACCTTATCAGGAAGGGCGGCTTCTACGGCTTCATGAACGCTCATCACCGGGCCGAGAAACCCACCACCTACGACGGCCCTCTCTGCTGGATCCCCCACAAGGTCGACAATTCCTGTGGCGGACAGGCCTGGAACACCTCCAGGAAATGGGGCCCCTTCCAGGGCCATATGGTCCATTGCTCCTATGGCAGGTGCACCCTCTTCCTTGTCCTGCAGGAAAACATCGGAGGTGTAGACCAGGCCGGTGTCTATCAGTTTCCCTTCAAGTTCCAGTCGGGGGGAATGCGGGCCCGTTTCAGTCCCCACGACGGGCAACTCTACGTGAGCGGCCTGAAAGGCTGGCAGACCAGCGGGGCCAAGGACGGATGCCTCCAGCGCGTGCGCTACACCGGGGACGGGGTGGCCATGCCCAAAAGCCTTCACATCCACGAGAACGGCATTCGCGTCGGCTTTACGCAGAAAATCGACAAGGAACTGGCCGAAGACCTCGACAGCTGGCAGATTGAGCAGTGGAACTACCAGTGGACGGGAAAGTACGGGTCAAAGGAGTACAAGGTCTCCAACCCCTCCGAGGTCGGGCATGACAAGGTGAAAGTCACCTCCGCCAGACTTCTCTCAAGCGGCACCGAGGTCTTTCTCCAGATCCCCAACCTGGCCCCCGTCATGCAGATGAAGATCCACTTCGATCTGGAAACCGCCGCCGGTGACGAAATGATCGGGGAGCTCCACAATACGATCCACACCTTGGGATCGGCTTTCTAGGGAAGACCCGGCTCCCGCTCTACAAGATCCCCGCAAAAGCCTCCACCACCCTCTCGATATCCGCTGGGGACACATCCAGATGAGTCACCAGTCGCATCGGATTCCCGGGGTAGACCAGGATGCCCCTCTCCTTTAATCGCCCGGGCAGCTCGTCCCGTTTCTCCTCCGGCAACCTGACATACACCATGTTGGTCTGCACCTGATCCGGATCGGCCTGGCAGCCCTCGATCTCCGCCAGTCCCTCGGCCAGTCGCCGCGCATGGGTGTGATCGTCCGCCAGGCGGGCGACGTGGTTATTGAGAACATAGATCCCGGCCGCGGCGAGCAGTCCCGATTGTCGCATGCCTCCGCCCACCACCTTGCGCCAGCGCCGGGCCTCGGTGATGAAATCCGCCGGCCCCGTAAGCACGGAGCCCACCGGGGCGCCCAGCCCCTTGGAGAGACAGATCGAAACGCTGTCGAAGGGCGCCGCGAGTTCGGCGGCCGGGCGGCCTGACTTGACCGCTGCGTTGAAGAGCCGCGCCCCATCCAGATGCAGACGCAGGCCGTGCCTGTCCACCAATGCGCGCGCGTCCTCCGCATGTCCTGCAGGCAGAACCCGCCCGTTGGTGGTGTTCTCCAGGCAGAGCAGCCGCGTGCGGGCGAAGTGATAGTCGTCCGGCTTGATGAGACGCTCCACTTTCTCGAGATCGAGCCTACCATCTTCCTCCAGATCGAGCGGCTGCGGTTGGATCCCGCCCAGGGCGGCACCACCGCCTCCCTCGTAAATGTAGGTGTGGGCTTGCTGTCCCACGATATACTCGTCTCCCCGGCCACAATGAGTGAGCAAGGCGCAGAGATTGCTCTGTGTTCCGCTGGAGACGAAGAGCCCCGCCTCCTTGCCCAGCATCCCGGCGGCCAGTTCCTCCAATCGATCCACGGTGGGATCGTCCCGGAAGACATCGTCTCCCACCTCGGCCTCCGCCATCACGCGTCGCATCTCCGGTCCCGGCCGGGTCACCGTGTCGCTCCGCAGGTCGATCACGCTCATAATGCCGAGTGCTTAGAGAGAAGGGGACGAAAGCACAAGCTTCACACCGCAGACCCGCGTTCCGGGGATTGCCCCCGGCGCCGTTCCTGCCTAAAGAAAGCCCTGCCTGTCGAGATGTCCCGCTTCCTGCCATTACTACTTACCCTTCTGCTGAGCTCATTGACGTACTCGCAGGAGATCCAGTTCAATCGCGACATCCGGCCCATCCTCTCCAACAAGTGCTTCCTCTGCCACGGACCGGACGAGAAGAAGCGCAAGGCGGACCTGCGGCTTGACCTTCGCGAGGGAGCGGTCGCGGACCTGGGCGGTTACGCCGCCATCGTTCCCGGAAAACCCGGGGAAAGCGAACTACTCGCGCGGGTTGCTCACGACGATCCAGACGAGATCATGCCACCGCTCAAGGCCAAGCGGGGACAACTCAGTAGAAGCGAGATTTCTCTCGTCCGCCGCTGGATCGAACAAGGTGCCACCTACCAGGGTCACTGGGCCTTCGAGCCGGTCGCAAATGTGACGGTGCCGGATTCGTGGCAGGGCAACCCCATCGACTACTTTATCGAGAAGCGGCTGAAGAAGGCGGGAGTCACGCCCAGTGCACCCGCCGACTCCGGAACGCCCCTGCGCCGCCTGTCTCTCGACCTGACCGGCTTGTTGCCGAACCTGGAAGAACAGCAGGCCTTTTCGGATGCGAGTTTCGAGGCGACCGTTGACCGCCTGCTGGCCTCCCCTCACTTCGGCGAACGCTGGGGCCGCCACTGGCTCGACCAGGCGCGCTACGCGGATTCTCACGGTTACGCCATCGATGGCGATCGCCAGATGTGGCCCTTCCGCGACTGGGTGATCAAGGCCCTCAACGACGACTTGCCCTTCAACCAGTTCACCGTCGAGCAGCTCGCGGGCGACCTTCTGCCCAACCGCACCAAGGCGCAGCACGTCGCCTCCGCCTTCCACCGCAACACCCTCATCAACCAGGAAGGCGGCTCCGATCGCGAGCAGTTCCGCGTCGAGTCCGTCATTGACCGGGTCAACACCACGGGGGCGGTCTGGCTGGGCCTCACCGTCGGTTGCGCGCAGTGTCATACCCACAAGTTCGACCCCATCACGCAGCGCGAGTACTACCAGCTCTTCACCTTCTTCAACAACACCGAGGACGCCAACAGCACCAGCGCCACCGTTGAGGTGGAGGAGTACGAGATCCTGGACAATGCACCTGAGCCACCATCCGCCAAAGAATTCCGTTCCGCGAAGGCCAAGTGGAACCCGGTGCGCTACCAGAATCCTGTCACGAGCTCCGGGAAGCCGCTGCACGTGCAGAAGAGCAACTCGCTCCTGGTCGACAAGGCGGCGGGTATGAACGACTCCTACCATTTGCGAGCGGTGACCTACCTCGACCGCGTGGCCGCCCTGCGCCTCCGCGTGTTGCCGGACAAATCTCTCCCCCGAAACGGACCGGGCACTGCCGCCAACGGCAACTTCGTTCTCACCAAGTTTCGCATCCAGGCACAGGGAAAACCGATCGCGGTAAGTCGCGCCTTCGCCGATCACGAACAGCCAGGCTATCCCATCGCAGGCACTTTGGACCAAGATGGGAAGACCGGTTGGGCCATCAACGTGGGCGGGGGACAGAAGGCCACCATGAACGCGCCGCACGAGGCTGTCTTTGTCTTCATGGAACCGCTCGAGACGAAGGGCGAGCCCCTCGAAATCACGATGGAGCACACCCTCAACGAGAACTACCTGGTGGGCCGCTTCGCGATCGAACTCTCATCCGCAGTTCCGCCCGCACCAGCTGCCAAGCCGGCGGTAATTCCCAAGCCGCGCAAAGGGAAAGTGATGGTCATGAAGGAACTTCCCAAGCACCGACCGACCTTCCTCCTCACCCGCGGCGACTTTACCCGTCCCAACAAGGAGGTGGGCGAAATCACACCGGGTGTCCTCTCGCAGGTGAAACCCGCCCTTGCGCAATCCGCGGGACGCCCCACCCGCCTCGAGCTGGCCCGCTGGCTGATCCACCCCGAGAATCCGCTTACCCCACGCGTGACCGTAAATCGCATCTGGATGCGCTACTTTGGGCGCGGCCTCGTGGAAACGGAGGAGGACTTCGGAACTCAGGGGAGTCCCCCCAGTCACCCCGGACTGCTCGACTACCTGAGCCGCCGCTTTGTGGAGGAGGGCTGGTCGATGAAGAAGCTCCACCGCCTCATCGTCACCAGCAAAACCTACCAGCGCTCCTCGCATGCCCGGCCCGATCTGGTGGAAATCGACCCGCGCAACTATCTCTTGGCCCGCCAGAACCGGATCCGGCTCGATGCCGAGGTTGTGCGCGACGCCGCCCTCTGCGCCAGCGACCTGCTCACCCCGAAAATCGGCGGACCCGGCGTCTACCCGCCGCAGCCCCCAGGCATCTACGCCTTCACTCAGAACAGGAAGAATTGGAAGACGAGCACGGGGGCAGACCGCTACCGGCGCGGCATGTACATCTTCTTCTACCGCAGCGCTCCCTATCCGCTCCTGCAAACCTTCGACGCTCCCGACTTCCAGACCACCTGCACGCGGCGGGTGCGCTCCAATACACCCCTCCAGGCTCTCACGATGGCCAATGATCCCGCCTTCCTGGAACTCGCCCAGGGATTCGCCGAGCGGTTGCTGCGCGAATTGCCCTCCGCCGACATCGCGGCCCGCATCGAGCGCGCCTATCAACTCGCTCTCTGCCGCGCACCCAGCGAGACGGAACGGAAGCTCCTCGTCGACTATTTCGAAGCGCAGGCCGCCGACTTCGCCGGCGATGCCACCGCCGCGAGCAAATTGGCCACCGATGCCATGAAGGCGGGACCGGAACCTTACACCCGGGGCGCAGCCCTCGTGTGCGTGGCCCGCGCCATCCTCAACACCGACAACTTCATCACGCGCGAATGAACGACCACCATCAAGAGCACGTGCAACATTGGCTGGCCGAGCGCACGCGCCGTCACTTCTTCCGCGACTGCGGAGTGGGGCTGGGGACCATCGCCTTCAATTCCCTGCTCGGGCAGTTGCAGGCCCGTCACCTCCCGGCCATTGATCCCGCCCGCCCCATGGACGCCCGCGTTCCGCCCCTCCCGGCCCGGGCCAAAAACGTCATCTTCCTGCACATGGCCGGTGCGCCCAGCCAGCTCGAACTCTTTGAGGATAAACCAAAGCTGCGCGAGCTCCACGGCAAGACGCCCCCCAAGAGCCTGATGGAGGGAAAACGCTTCGCCTTCCTCAAGGGCAACGAAACGCTCCTCGGCAACTCGCGCCCCTTCGCACGCTACGGGCAGTGTGGGATGTCCCTGAGCGATCAGATTCCGCACCACCGCAAGATCGTGGACGAGGTGGTCTGGCTCCGCGGAATGACCACCGATGTCTTTAATCACGGCCCGGCCAAGCTCTTCATGAATACCGGATTCCAGGCCCCGGGACGTCCCAGCATGGGCGCCTGGATCACCTACGGCCTGGGCAACGAGAACGACAGTCTCCCCGGCTTTGTGGTTCTGCAGAGCGGACCGCGGGGACCGCGCGCGGGCAATTCGCTCTGGGCCAGCGGATTCCTCCCCACCTCCTTCCAGGGTGTCCCCTTCCGCGGCAAGGGCGACCCCATCCTCCACCTGCGCAGCCCGGAAGGGATGACCCGCGAGCGCGAGCGCAAGTTCTACGACGCGGTGGGGGCCCTCAATCGCGCCCGCCTGGAGGAAACCGGCGACCCCGAAATCCTCACCCGCCTCAACGCCTACGAGATGGCCTACCGCATGCAGAGCAGCGCACCCGAGCTCATGGATTTGAGCAAGGAGTCGCCGCACACTCTCGACCTCTACGGCGTGAAACCGGGCCAGTCATCCTATGCCGCCAATTGCCTCCTCGCCCGCCGCCTGGTGGAACGCGGGGTGCGCTTCGTGCAGCTCTATCACACGAATTGGGATAGCCACGGCGGCCCAGGCGAGACCCTCACGGATGACTTTGAGAAAGTCTGCAAGTCAGCCGACCAGGCCAGCGCCGCCCTCGTCCTCGATCTCAAGGAACGCGGCATGCTCGACGACACTCTCGTCATCTGGGGCGGCGAATTCGGCCGCACCCCCATGGGCGAAAATCGCAAGACCATCGGACGCGATCACCACATCGACGCCTTCACCATGTGGATGGCCGGAGCCGGACTGAAGAAGGGCTACATCCACGGCCAGACCGACGAACTCGGCTTCGGCGTGGTGAACGGCAAAGTCCACGTCCACGACCTCCACGCCACTCTCTTGCATCTGCTAGGCTTCGATCACGAACAGCTCACCTACCGCTTCCAGGGAAGAGACTTCCGGCTCACCGACGTGCACGGCCGCGTGGTGAAGGAGATTCTGGCGTAGATCTCTCGGACGGGAGGATTGTCACGCCCCAAGTCCCCGCCCGCGGCCCTTGCGAAGGCCCGGCAATCGGGCTTGATTCCAATAGCTCCCCTTCCTCTCAAATGACTCCACCGCCTGATGACTCCTTTGGCTTGTTCGTCAGGGAACCCTCCGGTAAACGCCCCGAATATCCCATCAAATTTGCCCTCTCCGGTGCATTTGGGGACTGGGGACTTGTCCCTTTCCCGCATCAACAAGCAGGTCCACATTATCCCGCACCGTGAACAGGACGATCTACCGTTTTTCTCCATCGACATTGCCCGCGAGGATTTTCCGGAACCGAAGATCGAGGAGGTGTATCCGGAGTCCCTCACTGATGGTGATGTTTCAAGAGGAGAGCTCCGGGGGCATTCCAAGATCCTCTTTAATGCAGTGAGCTTTCTTCGAAGAAAAAAGACGGTTGGAAAGGGGGCACTTCCTCCTCCGCTGGAATTCCTCACCCCACGACAATCCGCCCAGGTGATCAGGAACATGGTGGAGATCAAGGAGTGCCTGCGGAAAAGCTACGCGAGGGAACACAAGGGAAGAGACCCATTTGTCACTGCCCTGGTTTATCCGGCCGGAATCCGGTTTCTGGATGAAGAGAAGCAGCGCCCGATCCTCTCTCCCTTCTTTCCCGATGAAGAAGGGTCCGCAGCGCAGGCACGCTCCTGAAATCAAGGATCCCCTTGCTTCGACTGCCAAGGCGCCTGAAGATCCGCCTCATGCGACTTACCTGCCTGGCTCTCACGCTGGCACTTGCCGCTCCGCTCCCTGCCAATCCAGTCCTCATTCGCGAGACCGGTCCGCTCACGCCAGAGGAGGAACTCGAGGGGTTCAGCGTTCCGGACGACTTTGAGGTGCAACTCTTCGCGGCGGAACCCCTGATCAACAAACCGATCAACCTGGCCTGGGATGGAAAGGGGCGGCTCTGGGTGTCGTCGACGGTGGAGTATCCCTACGCTGCAGGGAAAGACAGATGGATCGATGAGAGAGGATCGAAGGTCCGGGACAGCCACGACGCCATCAAAATCCTGGAAGATGTCGATGGCGACGGGAAGGCCGATAAGGTAATCGAATTCGCAGATGACCTGAACATTCCTACTGGCGTGCTGCCCTGGCACAGGCCGGAACACAAGGACGGCTGTATCGCCTGGAGCATCCCGAATATCTGGTACTTCGCCGATACCACCGGAGACGGCAAAGCCGACCTCCGCGAGATCCTTTTCGGGCCAATGGGTTACGAACGGGACACCCACGGGATGTGTTCCAGCTTCCGGTTCGGGCCCGACGGCTGGGTTTACGCCACTCATGGATTCAACAACACCTCCACGATCACCGCAGGTGACGGCTCCAGCGTAGAGATGCATTCGGGAAATGTCTTCCGCTTCAAACCGGATGGTTCACACATCGAGATCTGGAGCCATGGCCAGGTGAACCCCTTCGGTCTCTGCTTCGACAAAAGGGGCAATCTCTACAGCGCGGACTGCCACAGTTCTCCGATCTACCAGCTCATTCGCGGAGCCTGCTACCCCAGCTTCGGAAAGCCGCACGACGGGATGGGCTTCGGGCCCACCATGATCCAGCACGCCCACGGCTCCACCGGGATCTGCGGGATCGTCTTCGTCGATCGCAACCAATGGGGTCGGAAATGGAACTATCGCATGTTCATAGGCAATCCGGTCAACTCGGTGATCAACCACGATGGGATCAAATATGCCGGCACCACCCCCATTGCAGTGGAGCAACCCGATTTCATGACCAGCAAGGACCCCTGGTTCCGGCCGGTGGATCTCTGCCTCGGCGGAGATGGGGCGCTCTACGTAGCCGACTTCTACAACAAGATCATCGGCCATTACGAAGTCCCCCTCGATCATCCCGGGCGTGACCGGGAGCGCGGGCGCATCTGGCGCGTGATCCACAAGGGAGGAGCCTTCGGCCCCGGTCCCATGACTCTCCCCACACCCAGTGCCAACCCGGTTGACGACCTCCAGTCCAGGGCCCCCTACACCCGGCGGGCTGCCGCGGCCCACCTCCAGCAGAACCCCCGGGCCGGAGCCCTGGAACCACTCCTTGAACTTTACTACCGCGAGCGTCCCGACGACACCCACCTGCGGCACGTGCTCCGGCTTGCAATCCGCGCGCAACTTGGGGTGCCCGCTGCCCTCCAGAGCGAGACGGTGTCCCGGCTCCTGCCCACCGACATCGCCCTCGCAAGTCACAATCAGCCCACTGCCGCGTTTCTCCTCCAGCGCCTGCAACGTGGCCCACGGTTACGACACACCCTCGAGATTCTCAAGCACCTCGCCCGTCATGGGGATTCCGGAGTGGTGGAGGGCGCAATCGCATGGGTGAAAGCGCAGCATGGTCGACCGGTCCCCGTGCGCGCACGCCAATCAAGTGCCCTGCTACAGGGCCTGCAGGAACGCGGCGAGCTGAAACCCCGTGCCTCCCTGGTCAACCTGGGACAGGAAATCGCCCGCTCTCTCCTCGACGGGGAACGAGAGATCCATTGGACGGTAAGCCCTCATCCCACCGATCCCGGGGGGGCTTCACCATGGATCATCCAGCAACGCAGGTGCAGCGACGGAAAAACCGTGGATGTCATCTCCAGCCTCCCCACTGGAACCCCCGGGGCAGAAACCTTCACCGGGATTCTGCGCACCGTGCCCTTTGAAGCCCCGGTCAGACTGAGTTTCTGGCTGTGCGGTCACCGCGGGCATCCGAATCAACCTGCTCACGAGAAAAACATCGTGCGACTGGTAGAAACGGGAACAGGCAGGGAATTGCACCGCAGCTACCCTCCGCGCAGCGATAACGCTACCCGGATCGAGTGGGATCTCTCCGACGCAAAGGGCCGCCAGGTGCAGTTGGAGGTGGTGGACGGCGACAACGACGCAGCCTTCGCCTGGCTGGCCGTGACACGCCTCGAACCGGAGGTGGCCAAGGTGGAATCATTTGGACCTGCCGGGATTCACAGTGAACTCCTGCAGGAACTCGCCAGCCTGCTACTGGTCAGCGCCCCCGTCGACCTGCGCGATCGCCTGCGACCCTTCCTTCCTCCTGCTCCGGCACCTGCTCCCGCTCCCGTTTCCAGGGAGGAGCGCACCCGGCTCGACCAGCTCATCGCACAACGCACGACCTCCTTCGCAGGAGTCAGTCCCGACCTGATCCGGGGGGAGGCGCTCTTCAGGACCCACTGTGCCTCCTGCCATCAGGTGGCTGGCGAGGGCGCTCTCCTCGGTCCCCAACTGGACGGTATTGGTGCCCGGGGTCCCGCCCGGCTGTGCGAGGATATCCTGGACCCCAACCGCAACGTGGATGCCCACTTTTATCTGACCACCCTGACGCTCAGGGACGGCACCGGCACGGCCGGTTTTATCCGCGGGCAGTCAGGAGCTGTTCTCCTCCTCGTGGATCCCGCGGGCAAGGAACACCGGCTGCAGAAGGACGCGATTGAGAGCAGGGAAACCATACCCCGCTCCCTCATGCCGCCTACCTTCGAGCACCTGCTCAAGGAGGCCGAATTCAATGATCTCCTGGGCTGGCTTCTCTCTCAGAAGAAGCAGTAACCCAGCACGACCCGGTCCCATCCCGTCGCTCTGCACGCTCTCCTGGTCGACCCCCGCTACCACTTGGCTCCCCTGGGCTTGGCCCCCCTGGCCAGCGTCTTGACCGAGTAGAGTGAGGTGCGGG
This sequence comes from Verrucomicrobiales bacterium, assembly GCA_003483645.1. Classification (GTDB taxonomy): domain Bacteria; phylum Verrucomicrobiota; class Verrucomicrobiia; order Verrucomicrobiales; family Akkermansiaceae; genus Roseibacillus_B. The sequence continues at coordinate 5,027 of DMYM01000481.1, read as the reverse complement.
CCGTGATGAAGAGGGTGTCGTAGTTGTCCCCCCCGAAGCAGACATTGGCGGGATGCTCGGGAGTTTCAATCACCCCGATCTTCCTGCCATCCTTGTCGAAGACATGGATTCCGCCCCGTGAAGTGGTGTAGATGTTCCCCTTGGTGTCGATACACATTCCGTCACAGCGAATGTCGATCTCGAAGAGGGGAGCACCGAGCATGCCCTCCTCGACAACGTCGAAGGCCCGGATCTTGCCGACCTTGCCGGTGTCCGCGATGTAGGCGCGCTTCTCATCGGGCGAAAAGGCGATGCCGTTCGGCATGTCATGGTCCTTGTAGAGGACATCGATGCCTGTTTTGCCAATGCGCCACACCCACTTCCCGCCAATCTCGCCGGGCTTGCCTCTCAATCCGTAACTGGGATCGGTAAACCAGATCTGGCCATTGGAGAGGATGGCGAGATCGTTGGGAGAATTCAGCTTCTTCCCCCCGAAGTTGTCCGCAAGAACAGTGACTTTGCCCTCCGGATTGGCGCGAATCACGTTCCGGCCCGCGTGCTGGCAGGTGAGGAGGTTGCCCTCCAGATCGAGGATGTTGCCATTGGACTGCTGCACCTTGCGGTATTCCTTGAGTCCACCCCCCCTCGTCCACTGCATGAGCACGCTGTTGGGAATGTCGCTGAAGACCACCATCTTTCTGGAGGGAATCCAGACCGGTCCTTCGGTGAATTTCATCCCACCGCCGAGCTTCTCCACCCTGACATCAGGCGGGACGATCTTCGACAGATCAGCCCAGGACTGAATAGCAAGGGTGAGAGAAAGAGCGAAAACAAGCGGAAGGGTGTGTTTCATGAAACCATCTTGCAGGGCCCTCGACGGATGGCAATGCCCTTATGGGACCGCCAGCGCCCTTCCGACGGACCCTCGTTCTCTCCTGGCCGGGATACGAATCGGCACCGGATCTCCGGGAATGAAGCCTGGAAATTTCCACCCGCTTTTCCGGATGGCGGATCTCTCCTCTCTGCGCTAAGAGGCACCCATGTTCTCGTCCCTGCGTTATCTCTTTCCGCTGATGGTGCTCGCCCTCATTGCGGTCGTCTCCCTGGGCGGGGGCCATGAAACTCCGGTCCGGCTCCGGGCCTACGTGGGCGCACGCATTATTCCGGTGACCGCTCCCGAGATCGTGGACGGAGTCCTCCTGGTCAGGGGCGAGACCATTGCGGCCGTGGGGAAGCGCGGCGAGGTTGTCATCCCGGATGACGCCGAAGTGATCGAGGTGAAAGGCAAGGTCCTCTTTCCGGGCCTGGTCTGCACGCACTCTCACATCGGAAAAGTCCAGGGCGGAGATGGTTCGTCCCCCATCCAGCCTGACGTGCGCGTGCTTGATTCCATTGATGTCCTCGACAGCACCTTCAAGAAGGCCCGCGCCGGAGGCATCACCATGGCCAACATCATGCCTGGTTCAGGACTCCTCCTCTCCGGCCAGACCGCCTACCTCAAGCTGCGGGACGGCAACACCATCGAGGACCTCGCGGTGCGCAATAAGGATGGCTCAATGGCGGGCGGAATCAAGATGGCCAACGGGACCAACTCCATCAAGGAATCCGGTGGAGCCCCGGGGACGCGGGGCAAGTCCGCCGCGCTGGTCCGTGCCCAGTTCCTCAAGGCTCAGCGCTACCGGGAAAAACTGGCCAAGGGCGGCGATGATCCGCCCGAACGTGATCTCGCCATGGAAGCCCTCGTGGAGGTTCTTGAAGGCAAGAGGATGGTCCATCACCACACCCACCGCCACGACGACATCGTTACCGTGCTGCGCCTGAAAAAGGAATTCGGCTTCAAGGTCGTCCTGCACCATGTCTCCGAAGCATGGAAGGTGGCGGACGAAATTGCGGAGGCCAAGGTGCCCTGCTCCATCATCTATCTCGACTCGCCGGGCGGAAAGCTGGAAGCACGCGACCTCGAGTGGAAGAACGGGGCGGAGTTGGAAAAGCGCGGGGTGCTCACCGCCTTCCATACGGATGACCCGATCAACGATTCGCGCTGGTTTCTGCGCAGCGCCGGTCTGGCGGTGCGATCCGGGATGTCCCGGCAGAAGGCGCTTGAGGCGGTCACCATCGCGGGCGCCGAAATGATGGACCAGTCCGGCCAAACCGGGTCACTCACGGTGGGGAAAAAAGCGGATTTCGTGATTCTGAATGGAGATCCTCTCTCGGTTTACACGCGGGTGCTGGAAACCCACGTGGAGGGAAGGAAGGTCTTCGACCTCGACGATCCCAGGGACAAACTCTGGGCCGAAGGCGGGTTTGGCGCCGGTCACAAGCGACGTGCCAGCGGCTGTTGCTTCACCAGATAGGAGGATGATCCAATGAAGATGTGCCCATTACTGACGATCCTCCTCCCGCTCGCCGTGGCGACGGCCAGCGCCCAGGTGGCCGTGCAGGCGGAATTGCTCTACCCCATGACCGGCGATCTCAGACCCATCGAAGACGGGGTGGTGCTCTGCGCGAAAGACGGCAAGATCGAGAAGGTGGGACCGGCCGGGGCCGTGCCCATTCCAGAGGGCTACCAGGTGCTCAAGGCCAAAGTGGCGACCCCGGGTTTCATCGATGCCCACTCCACCGTCGGCCTCTCGGGCATCCTGAATCTCGACCGTCACGACCAGGAACAACTGGAGAAATCGGCTCCGATCCAGCCCGAACTACGCGCCATCGACGCCTACAACGGGCGCGACCCACTCGTGAAATGGATCCGGCAACTGGGAATCACCACTGTTCACACCGGGCACGCCCCCGGCGCTCTGGTGGCCGGTCAGACCATGATCCTCAAGACGAACGTCGCCTCCATCACCAACGCGGAGAAAAACACCCTGCGGCCCTTCGCCATGGTGGCGAGCACGCTGGGCCCGGACGGCTTCGGAGATAAAGGGCAGTCCCCCGGGAGCCGCGCCAAGTCGCTCGCCATGCTGCGCGAAACCCTCCTCAAGGCGCAGAGCCACCTGAAGAAGAGAAAGGAGGTTGAGGTCGGCATAATTGGGAAAGTCGATCCCGACCTCAGGCTCGATGCCCTCGCAGACGTCCTTGAAAAAAAAGTCCCCTTCCTCATCACGGCCCGGCGCCATCACGACATCGCGGCCGCCCTGCGGCTCCAGAAGGAGTTCGGATTCCGCCTTGTCCTCGACGGAGCCTCCGAGGCCTACTTCCTGCTTGATGAGATCAAGGAAGCCGAGGTGCCCGTGCTGGTCCACCCCACCATGGCCCGGCCCTACGGCGAGAACGAAAACATGACCTTTACCCTGGCCGCCAAGTTACACGCGGCCGGCATCCCCTTCGCCTTCCAATCAGGACACGAAGGATACGTGCCCAAGACGCGGGTGGTGCATTTCGAAGCCGCCCTCGCGGTCGCCTACGGCCTACCGTGGGAACAAGCGCTTGCGGGGTGCACCTCCGCCGCCGCCGAGTTGCTCGGAATCGCCGACCTGGTCGGCTCACTCCGGGCGGGACTGGACGCCGATCTCGCCCTCTTCGACGGCGATCCGCTTGAGACCACAACCCACTGTATTGGCGTGGTGATTGATGGTACGGTCGTTTCCGAGGCGGTAAAATAGAGTCAATCTGTCCGCTGGAGGGAAAGCTCCCCCGGTTTCGCCATGTAGATAACCGGTAGCCAACCATGAAACCGAATCTCCTCTCCGCCCTGGTCTTCACTCTGACCAGCATCTACGTGGAAGGTGCCATCTTCCATGTTCCAGAGGATCACCGGACAATTCAGGATGCGATCGATGCTGCTGCTCCGGGCGACGAGATCATTGTGAGCGAAGGTTCGTATCGGGAGCGAATCCGGCTCAAGCCGCGCATCAGACTCCGGAGCGCGGGCAACGACCGGAAGGGCAAGATCGGACTCGCGCGTGCCGAACGCACCGTGATCGACGGAGGGGGTATTCTCCCGGCAGGAAGAGAGCCTGTCCCGGGAGTGTCAATGGCGCAGGGTTCAATCATCGACGGATTCACCGTGACAAACGTCGGACGTTACGATGATGCACGGTGGAGCGAGAATCACGCAACTCGGGGCGCAAACCAACCTCATGAGCATATCGGCGGCTTCGGGGTCCCCGGCATCGGAGCGGATGGTCTGAGCGGAAGGATCATCAACAACATCGTGCACCACAACGGGCATACCGGGATCGCCCTTCGCGGGAACAATCCGGAGAAAGAGCAGCCCTCGCTGGTAGAGAAGAACATCTGCTACCGCAACATGGGAGGCGGGATCGGCATCATGACCCATGCTCGTGCCAGGATTCTCGGCAACGCGTGCTTCGAAAACTTCTACGCCGGAATCGGACACAACAACGCCAGTCCGTTAGTCCAGGGAAACGAGTGCTCGGGGAATATCCGCGCCGGGATCGGCATCAGCGAGGGGGCCTCGCCTACCGTTCAGCGCAACAAGTGCCACCACAACCGGCGAGCCGGGATAGGCATTCGAACAGGAGAAGCCACCAAGCCTATCGTGGAGGACAACGACTGCTACGAGAATGGAATGGCGGGAATCGGGACCGACGAGGGCTCGGCACCCGTGATCCGCGCAAACCGCTGCCTGCGGAATGAGATGGCGGGAATCGGGGCACGGCACGACGCCAAGCCCGTCATTGAGCACAACGAGGTACGGGGGAACAAACTTGCCGGGATCGGTTTCGAGGCATGTGAAAACGGAATTGCGATCGTCCGTGACAACATCGTGTGCGAAAACGGCATGGTCGCGATCGGGGTCCAGACCGGGTGGAAGGTCCAGATCATCAACAACACTCTCTCCCGTCCCGATGGCATGCCCCCGGTCATCATGGTCTTCAAGAACGCGGAAGCCATCATCGACGGGAACACTATCGCGGGGCCCGGCGTGGCCGGCGTCCGCCTTGGAGGAACAGCCGAAATACGAAACAACATCATCCACGGCCGGAAGCTACGCCCCATTGGACCGCCGCAATTCGGGGTCTGGGCTCTCCCGGGGTCGCATCTCAAAATGAGCGGAAACTCGTTCAAAACGTGGCGCCACG
>DMYM01000092.1 GCA_003483645.1 Verrucomicrobiales bacterium | reverse complement strand
CCAGTTCATGGATGGGGGATATACCAGGGAGGAACTCAAGATGCTCAACGAGGGGCGCAAGATTCTTGAACTGCCCGATCTGCAGGTGACCTGCACCTGCGTGCGCGTCCCGGTCTACCGCTCGCACTCGGTCTCGGTCACCGCCCAGTTTGAGAGTCCGGTCAGCGTGGAGGAGGCCCGCGTTGCCTACGAGGATTACCCGGGCATTCGGGTGGTGGATGATCCCGGAAACGCCCTCTATCCAACCCCGCTCGACACCACCGAGAAGGACGACTGCCTGGTGGGCCGCATCCGTGAGGACATGGTGCTCGAAAATGCCCTCGCCCTCTGGGTGGTCGGGGATCAGATCAGGAAAGGGGCTGCCTTGAATGCAGTGCAGATCGCGGAATTGCTCTGAGGGGAAAAGCCGGCAACAGCCCCGTAAAGATCAGATCCTCCATCTTGATTTCGCCAGGATCCACCTGGCCACGTGAATTGGGGGCTTGGGTAATTGGATCCTTGGGTATTTCCTAGGAGCGTGTCCGACCTCAAGGCCTACCTCCGGGAGCAGCAACGCATGATTGACGCGGCTCTGCAACGGTTCCTGCCCCGCTCCTCGGTCCGCCCCTCCACCATCCACCGCGCCATGCGCCATCCCGTCTTCGCGGGAGGCAAACGTCTGCGACCCATCCTTTGCCTGACTGCCGCCGAGGCCTGTGGCGGAGACTCCGAACACGCCCTTGCCCCGGCCTGCGCAGTCGAGTTGATCCACACCTATTCCCTCGTCCATGATGATCTCCCCTGCATGGACGATGACGACCTGCGCCGTGGTAAACCTACCACCCACGTCCTCTTCGGTGAGAACGTGGCGGTCCTGGCCGGCGACGCCCTCCTCACGGAAGCCTTTGCCATCATCGCCCAAACCCCGGAGCGCAAGAGATACCGAACCCGTGACTACGTGACGGAACTGGCCTCGACGTCGGGCTCGCGCCGCCTGATCGGCGGACAGATCATGGACCTTGAAGGCGAGGGCAAAGCCCTCACCAGGGCCCAGCTCGTCCGGATCCACGAGGCCAAGACCGCAGCCCTCCTCACCTCATCCCTTCGCCTCGGAGGGATGAGCGCCAATGCGAGCGCCTCCAGGCTGCAGGCCCTCACTGACTTCGGAGAATCCCTGGGCCTGGCCTTCCAGGTCGTCGATGACATCCTCGATGTCACCCAATCGACCGCGAAACTTGGCAAGACCGCAGGGAAGGACGCCGCGGCGGAGAAGGGTACTTACCCTGCCATCCTCGGCCTGGAGAAGAGCAGGCAGGAGGCCCAGCGCCTCACCCGAAAGGCCCTGACCGCCCTCCGCCCGCTCGGCCGCCGGGCTGCCCGACTCCACCAGATCGCGCACTATCTCCTGGACCGGGACCACTAGGCTGATCCCGGAACAGGCCCCTAGAACCGGAAGGTCGCATCCGCCTTCAACGTCAGGTCCGATCGCTGCAGATCCAGACCGCGATCCTCTGCCATGAGCGACTGATTCAGGACCAGATAAATCGTCGATCCCGGTCGATACTCCCAGCGGATCCGGGAGTTGAATCCCACCTCGTTGGAAAGGCTGTCGTACTGCACCAGGGTGGACCACCCGAGATCGGGAGTCAGGTTCCAGTTGATTCCAAGGCTCCCCACGTGCGCATCGAACGAGCCATCACCAAGATCCACCCGGTTATACTGATAGGTCCCGTTGATGCGGAAGTGCCGGCTGGGATTCCACTCCACCTCCGCCGAGCCTTGGACCCGCCATCCGTCGTAGAACTCTCCGGCCTCCACCGAAAATTCTCCCCACACCGGACGCGAACTGGTGGCTTCGAATTCCAAGCGGGCCTTGGTCCAGGAATACTCGCCCGCCGGCACCGTGATGTCTCCCAGTTCAAAGGCCTCGGCCGGGCGGTCGATGTTGTGCGAGATGCGCAGACTCAATTCATCCGTGCTGGCAAATTCCAGGTTGAAGGGCGCGACCCCAAACCGGGCGGAATCAAGTCCCCCGGACGTCCGGGACGTCACGCTCACATCCGCGCCCCCCGCCAGCTGGCGGTACCAGCCTGATCCTCCCGGCCGGTGCTTCCGGCGAATCAGCCCGGACACGGTGCGGATCCCGGTCCGTCGCACGAACCCGAGGGCCGGATCGAATCCCGGGCCGATCTCCAGGTAACTGAGCGAACCATCCCAGCGGTCGTTGGGATAAGAGACCCGCCCCCCGAAGGCATAATCCGTGCCGTGTCCCCCTCCCGCCGCCTCAGTATAGTTCCCAAGGCCGTAGAGATTGGCTTCCAGAATCCGGTCGTCGAGGAATTCGTTGGTCCGGAAGGTGAAATCCACTCCTCCCACGTAGTTGTCGAGATCGGAACTGGGATCTCCCCCGGTCGCGATGACTCCCACCCGGGACTGGGAGAACACCTGCTTGGTCACCCGGGCCGCGAAGACGTTCTGTTCATCCAGCCCGGATGGGCCCTCCAAGCGGGCATGCGTAAAGCCGACATCATAATCTCCCAGCCGCCCCGCCAGCTTGGTGGCCAGTTGAACGGGAACGATCCGTCCGTCCGCCAATCCGATCCGCCGGGTGAAGTAGGGCAGCAGGGACGAACCCATTCCCCTCCGTCGAGACCTTGGTCCAAAATTGTAGGTCCCGCTGTCCTCCAGGAAGAAGTCCCGCTTCTCCGGAAAGAAGAGCGGAAAGCGGGTGAAATTAACCACCCGTTGATCGACCTCCGTCTCCGCGAAGTCGGTATTATAGCTGATCGTGGCCGAGAAGTTGGGCGTAACCCGGTAACGCAGATCGGCACCAAGGTCTCCCCCGAAGCTGTCGCTTTCCCCCTTGCGGCTCTCGTGGCGCCCCACCGAGTAGGGGGAGAGCTCCAGCCCGAGTCCCTGCCGCATGCCTCGCAGCCCGGTGATGTCTCCCGCTTCACTGGCATTGTGGGACTTGATTTCGTCCTTCCACCCCGTCCAGCGAATGGCCTCGTTCTTTCTCCGGATCCGCCGCGACATATTGAAGCCCCACACTGTCCCGTTCGGATCAAAGCTCACCGTCTTGAAGGGAATGGCCAGTTCGACAAACCACCCCTTTTCCGTGATGCGCGCCTTCGACATCCAGATCCCGTCCCAGGAAAAGTTCATCCCCGTGTTGTTGGTGATCAGGCCGTCTGCCTGGGTCCCGGTTGGGTTGACCGCGAAGACGTAGCCGTTGCGCTGATCATGAAAGGTGTCGAAGAAGAGATAAACGAAGTCCGACCCCGTGAAAACCCTGTCACGGCGCATGGAACGCGCCATCACCACTCCCGGTTCGGAATCGTAACACCACACCCCGACGTAGAGATGATCACGGTCGTAAACCATCGCAAACTCCGTGCGCTCGGTGGCAGGGGTCCCCCGACCAGGATCATACTGCCGAAACCCCTTCCCCTTCTCCGCCCGCTGCCAGGCGGCCTCTTCCAGGCGGCCGTCCACCTCGACACGTTCCTCCGCCCCCAGTCGCAGGGCGGTGATGCTGGGCTTCTTTTCGGCCTGGAGACCGCCGAGCGATCCCAGCCAAGCACACGCTGCGAGCAATTTATGGACTCTCCTCATTTCTCCGCGAGCGAGGATCCGCCGCATGACTTGCCCCGTGCAGGGCGTGACCACACCCCACTCCTTGCAACCCGTCAAGACTCGCCACCGAATCACACGAGATCGACCCCATCCGATCATATTACTCCCGGACCCCGGAATATGCTCTCCCCTTCCAGGCGGCCCGGGACCAGCCCATGGGATCACCCGCAATAGTTCTTTCCCCCCGTCTCCTTTTGAGCCCAAGCTCCCCAGCTATGAAATTCCTCATCAAGACTTTTGGAGTCCTCGCAGCCCTCAGTCTCTTCCCTGCCGCCGCTCAGCAGGAGAAGGGCTCCGTGAAGAAAAAGGCTCCCTCCAAAGAGACCCCCGCCAAGGCCCCGGCCGTCAAGACTGTCGATGGCGGTAAAGTGGAAAAGAAAATCATCGGCAAATGGGCTCCCGATCCCGAGGCCATGATGAAGGAGATCCAGAAGGGCCTCGCCGACAATCCCTCCGCCGCCCTCCCTCTCCCCCTCCCCCTCATCCAGGCCATAATGAAGAACATGGCGGTGAAAGTGCAGAAGGGTGAGATCACCATCCACGCCATGGGAGAAAAGCAGACCGCCACCTACAAGATCACCAAGGTCGACAAGGCCGCGAACAAGCTCACCATGCAGATAACCGGCGAGGAGGGCGTACGCGAGGGTTCGGCCACCGTTGAGGAAAAGAAGGACGGCAGCAAAACGCTCACCCTTGAGAAGGACGGCGAGAAGTTCGTCCTCAACAGCATCACCGCCTCGGAATTCGAGAAGCGCAGGAATGCGGACGCCAAGCCACCTATCTTCCCCGGTCCCAAATAAGCGACACCCGGTTCAGGGGCGCTCGCCCAGGCAGAGCAGTTTCTCCCTCCGGACGTCGTTCTGGAAGACTGCCACCCGGGCATAGACCCGGCCCCCGCAGTAAGCCGGGGTGGCAAAGACCTGTTCGCCAATCCGCGACTTGTGCACCACCTCGAAGTGGGCCGGGTCCGCCTTGAACTGGAAATACTCCCCGTTCTCGTTGATGACGTGAATGTGGTCGCCCACCAGGACAGGCGAACTGGAGAACGTGCCTCCCAGCAGACCCTTCCACCTGCGCTCGCCCGTCCTGCAGTCCCAGCACATGGCCGCCCCGCCATCCATCACCGCAAAGAGGTGTCCCTTCGTCACCAGCATGGAGGGCACATAAACCCGGCTGATGTTGCGCCAGACCACTTTCCCGGAGCCGTCGCTCTCCACCGCATGGACGTGATTCTTGGGCCAGCCTCCACTGATGAAGACCCGCTCCCCGTCGGTCACTGAGGAAGTGACCGTCTCCTGGGTGGAGCCCTTCGTTTCCCACCGCACCTTCCCGGTCAGTGGATCGATGCTCACGACCTTCTCGCAACCGGAGAGGACCAGTTGATCGCGGCCGCCGAGACGATGCACGACCGGCGAGGTGTAGTTGGGGATCCTCGGCCGGTCCACCTTCCACACCACCTCGCCGCTCTTGCGGTCCAACCCGAAGATCGCACCGGCCTTCTTGTTGTCGGCGCATACCAGGAGGAGGGACTTGTAGACCATGGGGGAGGCT
>DMYM01000360.1:2632-2775 GCA_003483645.1 Verrucomicrobiales bacterium | reverse complement strand
CCAGTGAACTCGTCGCGGTAACCGTAGTTACCGAACTCCATCACGAAATTGATACGCACGCCCTTGTTGCCGTCGTCATCGTTGTCACTCTGCCACACCGTCCCGAAGGAATCCACGCAGACCTCCCAGTTGTTGCGGAAGTT
>DMYM01000360.1:0-2350 GCA_003483645.1 Verrucomicrobiales bacterium | reverse complement strand
GACGGTTCCGAAGCTGTCCACGGTCACCTCCCAGTTGTTGCGGAAGTTCCAGCCCAGGGTTTCCACGTTCGATCCATCGAGATCACAGCGAAAGGCCATGCCCTGCTGATAGGGCTGGCGACTGGCCTTCACCTCGTTGCCCGCCTTGTCGGTGATAATCTTACCGGAAGCATCAGTCAGTTGTCGCGAGGCATTGCCGAAATTGAAGTAGAGCTTCCCGTCGGGTCCGAAGCAGAAGGCGTGGATTCCGTGGTCGTGCTGGGCCCCGCCGATCTTGGTAAAGAGGGCTGCCTTCTTGTCCGCCTTCAGGTCCCCGTCCTCGTCGGTCATGATCCAGACGTTGTCTCCGGCCGAGACGATCACCTTGTTCCCCAGGACGCAGACCCCGTGCACGGAATCGATCTCGCGCCCCTGGTAGAAGACCGTCGACTTGTCGGCTTTGCCATCCCCGCTGGTGTCCTCGAGGACCAGGATCCGGTCTCCCTCCTGGCGCTTGTTGCGGTGCCCCCGGTAGTTGACCACCTCACAGACCCAGACGCGTCCGAGGTGGTCGATGTCGATGCTGGAGGGACTCAGCATCATCGGTTCCGAGGCAAAGAGGGTGGTTTCCAGTCCCTCTCCCACGTCGAGGTTGGCAACCGCTTTCTCGGGGGGCTGCTTGGCCAGGGCGGGGGAGGCCAGGGCCACGAGGAGGGCGAGAACGGAAAGGGCGGGTCGGCAGTTGATGTGCATGATGAAGAAATAGCTTGGTCAATGGTGGAGCGGCAACGTGAAAACGTGGCCCGATCTATCGCTGAATTTTCCGCCCATCCCACCATCAGGCTACTTTCCCGGCGGAGGGCGAATGCTCAGCGGTTCACCTCGAAAAACAGGATGGACGCGGTAGTCCCCTTGCTTCCCGGGTTTTTCTCCTTCACCAGCTGCAGGGCCAGGACGTGCTTCCCGGGCTTCAAGTCCGTGCCGAAGATCACGCTGCGCGGGTAATTCAGTCCGCGGCTGTAGCGATGGTAGAGGTCGTGCCGGGTGGCCGGGCCTCCATCGATGCTGGCCTCGAGGATTCCGGCATCGGGTCCGGCGAGGAGGAAGGCCCCCACCGTCCGTCCCGTGAACTCGATGATCAGCCTGGCCCCCGGTTGCTCGCCGCGCAGTAATTGATACGACGAATACTGGGAGCGAATTCCGCCGAGGGGCAGGAGCTCCCGTCCGACCTTGCCCAGGCGCCAGCCTGCCGCGAATCCCGGATCCATCGGAGCGAGGAAGCGGCCGTGGCCATAGCTTCCTGCGTCGAGGAGGTCGGCCAGCTTACGCCGGGGCTCCTGGTTGTCCTTCGCGAGCCCGGCCTCGATGGCGGTGGTGATCATGTTGGAGGCGACCCGGTAGCCGAACCGGCCGGGATGGGTTCCCCCGTAATCCTTCCAGCGGTAGCGGCCACCCTTGGTGGCGGCCGCAACCTCTGCGGCCACGTTGACCGAGATGACCCCGTGCCGGGCGGCCACGGCCTCGTGGGCCGCGATGGCCACCGGCGCCTCCCCCTTGCCCAGTTTGTCCAGCATCCCGGGATTGACGAAATGGACCATCACGATCCCGCACTTCGGGTGCTTGCGCTGGACCTGGCTGATGATCCCTTCCATCCCCCGGATACACTCGCGCCGGGCATGCCCGGCATCCTGGTCGTCATTGACCGCGAACTCGACCACGAGGAGATCGACCTCTCCCTTGCCGAAGATGTGCGGCTCGAGGCGGAAGGCTCCGCTTGTTGAACAGGTTGAACCCAGGCCCGCATTGGTCACTGTCACTTTCACCCCGGGAAACTTCTGCTTCAGCCAGGCGGGGACCATCGCGGTGTGTCCGCCGGTGTTCTGGGTGATCGAGCCCCCGAGGAAGGCGACATGGCACTTCCGGTCCATCTCCAGTCGCTGCTTCAGGTGGCCGAGCCCACTGCGCACATGCAGGTTCGGATTACCGGGAGCGATCGCGGCACGCGGGTCGTCCTGGGCTCCCGAGATCTGCGGGAAGAGAACCAGTGACCAGGAGGAGAGCAGAAGCAGGGGTGCTTTCATGCCAGGAGATTCGCGATCCTGCGGGAGGGCGCAAGCCCCGGAGCGGTCGTATTTCCGTGGGCGACAGCCCGGACCGGCAGGATCTCGCACGGGGGTGGAGAATTTCCCTTGCAGCACCCTCCTTCTGTTCCTAGGTTCCAGCCCCGCCCGCAAGGGCACCAGATCAAAACCGCGGGGTGGAGCAGCCCGGTAGCTCGTCAGGCTCATAACCTGAAGGTCGTAGGTTCAAATCCTACCCCCGCAACCAATCACACCAACACTTTTTTAATTTGAGCTACCTGCAAAAGTTT
>DMYM01000262.1 GCA_003483645.1 Verrucomicrobiales bacterium | reverse complement strand
AAGAGGGTGACAGCGGATGGTTTGATGGGAAGCTTCAAGAGGCCGCGTTCAGTTGTTGTGACCAGGTCGAAAACGTCAGCTCCCGCGGGAACAAGGCAGGCGAAGGCAGAGTTCGGGCAGGTGCGCCCTGCTACCCGCGGCTGGCATACTGTGCCAACCACCGGGCGCCCTTGCCGGGGACCATTCAATCTTTCGAGGCGGGGGGCCGGGCAGTTGCCCCGAAGTGTCTGCGCAGCAGGCGAAGCGACTTGGGGATCGCGGTGAGGGGGTCCTCCTTGCCTTCGAATTCGAGGGAGACGTAACCCTTGAAACCGGCGGTTTTCATGATGTCGGCAATGCGGTCGTAGTCTAGTTCAAGGGTGTACCAACGGCCTCCACCGAAGTAGGTCTTGCACTGGATGAGCACGGTCCGGGGTGCCAGCTGGGCCAGTCTTGCGTAGGGATCTTCCAGGAAGTTGCCGGTATCGAGAGTCACCTGGAGCCACTCCGAATCGACCGCGTTGATCACCCGCTTGATACCCTCCGGGGTGACACCGAGGCCCCAATGATTTTCCAGTCCCATGATGACGCCGCGTTTTTCGGCCTCGGGAACGAGTTTCTCATAGGCGTCGATCACCCACTTATAGGCGTCTTCCTCGGTGTAGCCCTTGAGGGGCTCCTCGATCCCCCGCTTGGCCATGAGATCGTCGAAGTTCTTTGAGGTGCCCCACGTGCCGGAGTTTACCCGCATGGTGGGGATGCCGAGTTGATAGGCCTGCTCGAGACAGTCGATCGTGTGGTCGATGTTTTTCTGCCGCCTCTCCTTCTCGGGCGAGAGGAATCCCTGGTGGGTGGAGTAGCCCATGAGGTCGAGGCCGAGGACGAAGGCGTGACGCTTGATCTTCTGCAGGGTGGCATTGTCTGTGGATTCCAGTTGTCTCTGCAGGATTTCGAGTCCGTCAAAGCCCATGCGGGCGGCGTGCTCGAGATTGGAGTGCAGGGAGCGCAACTCCTTGCGGCGGAAGCCCCAGAAGGAATAGGAGGAAACACCGATGCGATTGGGTCCGCGGTGGGGGCGCATGAGTTCGGGCTTCTTGCCTGCCTGGAGCTCTGGTGGTTCCACGGCAGAGACGGTGCTGAGGGCGGCGACAGTGCTGCCGGAGGCAGCAAGGAAGTTGCGGCGGTTCATGGGAATGAGTTTAAGGGATCAGGGAGAAGATCTCCCGGGCACTGGTCGGCACGGACCTTGAGATCTCCGGTTACGGGGACAGCATGACTATCTTGGCTCCGATTTCCAGTGTTTGTGTTGGGAGAAATATCCGTATAGTGGTGGAGCGATGGAGCACAACAAGGAGCCCAGGGTCTATCTCCTGCCCAACCTGATGACGGCGGGGAACCTGTGCTGCGGATTTTTTGCGGTTCTCACGATCTTCAAGGGCATGCAGATGGCCGAGTTCGGGGATGCCAAGCATTACTACGAAACCTCCCTCCTCCTCATCTTCGGAGCCTGCCTTTTTGACCTGCTGGATGGTCGCCTCGCGCGGCTGGGCGGGCAGGAGTCGGACTTCGGGCGGGAGTTTGATTCGCTGGCGGACCTTGTTTCCTTTGGGATGGCACCTGCCCTGCTGTGCTCCAAGGCGGTCCTCCTGAATCTGGAATTACCGGAAGGATTTCAGCGGGCGGAACCGGGAGTGGGCTGGGCCATTGCCTTTATTTATCTTCTCTGCGGGGCCATCCGTCTCGCGCGTTTCAACTGTCTGGCGGTGGTGGGATCGGAAGAGGATCTCAAGACCTTCCGCGGCATTCCCATCCCGATGGCCGCCGGCTTCATCGCCTCCCTTACCTTTCTGATCATCTACCTCCACGACAACGACCGCGAACTTGGGGCGTGGAACTGGGTGCTGGCGGGTGCGATGCTTGGTCTGTCCTTCCTGATGATCAGCAGCATTCGTTATCCCACTTTCAAGAAGGTCGGCTGGAGTACGCGGGCGAGTGTCCCTCTGCTTGCTCTGGGCACAATCTTCGTAGGGGCCACCATCGTCTATTTCCAAGTGCTGCCGGCCGTGTGGTTCTCTGCTTACCTTATCTACGGATTAATTCGTCCCATGCTCTCCGTTCAACGACGCAAGGCAGTGGAGGAAATGCTTGATTCAGAGGGTGAAGAGGCGGTGGTGGACGAGGGAGAACGTTGAGCAAATTACTTAGAACTTCTTTACTATTTGACTTTTTTAAAATTAAAGGATAATTTTTGGGTCTGCTGTTCTCATGTACCCCGTCAAACGCATTCACCTGACCTTGGTGACGGCCCTGATGTTTCTCTGCTCGGGCACCGTCCTTCTTGGAGGCATCCACACCATTCGCAAGGGGGAGACCCTCTATGGCCTGGCGAGGAAGTACAAGACCTCGGTGGCGAAACTGAAGTCTTCCAACGGGATCCGGGATCACCGGAATCTGCAGATCGGGCAGCGCATCAAGATCCCGGGCAGTAGCTCCCAGAGCACAAGCAGTACGAAGAAGACGACGAGTTCTTATCCCAGTTCCAGCGTGGGACGGGGCAAGACGGTGGTGGTTGATGCTGGCCACGGAGGAAAGGACTGGGGTGCCTACCGCGGTGGAGTAAAGGAGTCCTACCTGAACATGAAGGTAGCCAGCAAGCTGGAATACTACCTGAAGCGGCACGGCTACCGGGTGGTGATGACCCGCCGGAGTGACTCCTTCCTTTCGCTTTCCCGCCGGGCGTCCATCGCGAATCGCTACCGCAATGCAATCTTTGTGAGCATTCACTTCAACTCCACCCGCAATTCCTGGGTGCGTGGAGCGGAGACTTTTTATGCAGGAGCGGCTGGCCGTCAGCTGGCTTCCTCAATTCACCGGGAACTGGCCCGCAAGTGCCGCATGAAGAACCGGGGGGTTCGCTTCGCCCGCTTCGCCGTGCTGGTGCAGACGAAGTGTCCGGCCGTTCTGGTGGAGTGTGGCTTCATCAGTAATCCGAGCGAACGCGCGCGTTGCGTGACCAGTTCCTTCCAGACCACTGCGGCCCAGGCCATCGCGGAAGGGATCCGGAAGTATCGCTGGCGGTAGGGCCTCTCGTCTGGGGGATCCTGCTTTGTCCGAGGGCTAACGGAGTTCCACGCGGACCCGCGCGAATTGCCGGGTGAGGTTGCCCGGAGGCAGAGGCGAAGTGAAGGTCAGGGTTTCGGTGCCGTCACCGTTGTTGA
>DMYM01000035.1 GCA_003483645.1 Verrucomicrobiales bacterium | reverse complement strand
ACAACCAGCAGTTCGGAAAGTCGGGCGCGGCCTTTGAGGACGGTCTTGAGGAGGTGATCGATGTCGACGGCTGGTTGAGGGGATTCGCCTACTCCGCGATGTCTGGAGCGGGAGACGGTATCGCCTCAGGCTTCGAGCACAATGGCATGTACTACGCCCGCCCGGACGGCCGGGTGGTCTCCCTGCCCCATGACATGGACTTCGGCTGGAATACAGGACTCTCCATCTGGTCGAACCCGGAGTGCTCCAGGCTGACCCAGGATGGCCGGCGGCGGCGCATCTATCTCGGACACCTGCACGACATCATCAGCACGACCTGGAACCAGGGCTATCTGAGTCCGTGGCGCAGCCACTTCAACAGCCTGGATCCCGCCGGTTACTGGAACTCGACCCTCAGCTATATGAACTCACGAGCCGGCAACGTGCTCTCCCAGATCAACAGCTCGCTCCCCCCGGTCAACTTTTCCATCACTACCAGTAACCCACTCACCATCAATGGAAGCGCCGCCACCATTTCCGGTAATGGCTGGGTGAATGTCCGTTCCATCCGGTTGGCCGGAAGTTCCACTCCCCTGGCGGTGAACTGGACCGACGAGAATTCCTGGCAACTCACCATCCCCACCCAGCCCGGCCAGAACGCCATCTCCCTCCAGGCGGTCGACTTCTCCGGACAGATCCTCACCACGGACAGCATCGTGGTCAACAACACCAGCACCATCGAACCTGCCGGTCCGGCCAACCTCGCCGTCACCGAACTCATGTATAACCCTTCCGATCCCACCCCGGCGGAAGTGGCAGCCGGCTTCCTGGAGGAATCAGTATTCGAATACGTCGAGGTGATGAACATCGGCGACTCCAGCATCGATCTGACGGGTGTCCAATTTACGGAGGGCATCACCTTCGCCTTCCCCTCCATGACTCTCGCCCCCCTGGAACGCACCGTCATTCCAAGGGACCGGGAGGCCTTCCTCGCCCGGTATTCTCAATCGGCCCCCTCCCTCCTGTCCGGTGAATACGGGATCGGCGAGGGCAACCGACTCTCCGATAGCGGCGAGGAGATCCTGCTCACCGGAGCAGGCGGCCAGGAAATCCGGCGTTTCACCTATCTCGACGAGTTTCCCTGGCCAGCCAGTCCGGACGGTCTCGGTCCCAGCCTCGTCCTCATCGCCCCGCGGTCGAATCCCGATCACGCCGTGGCTCTCAACTGGCGACCGGGAACCTCCGTGGGCGGCACCCCCGGCGGAAGCGATACCGTGGACTTCGTCGGTGATCCCGACGCTGATCCGGATGGCAACGGCCTGGGCGCACTCCTTGAGCACGCCCTGGGAAGTTCCCTCCCCCCGGTGGTCATCCAGGTCGATCCCGCTACCGGCACCGCCACCATGTCCTTCACCCGCAACCTCCCGGCCGACGACATTGCCTTCAGCATTGAAGTATCGACCGATCTCCTTGCCTGGAGCCCCGGCGGAGCAGAGCGACTCTCCTCCAGTGACAATGGCGACGGGACTGCAACCGAATCCTGGATCATCCCCGACATCCAATTCGGTGCCGGGCAGGCCTGGTTCATGCGCCTGCGACTTGACCAGCGCGTGCCGTAGTTACCCTACGGCACGGTTACCTCCACATCATCAATGTACCATCCCGCGGCCGGGAAAAAGTCAACCTCATCGGACTCGAAGCGGAACTCAAGCTTGATGGACTTGCCGAGCGCGGCCTCCGGGATCTTCCGGGTGAACTTCTCCCAGTCGGTCGACAGGTCGGAGATGTTGGTCTGGACCACGGCCAGGACTGAATCGTCCACGGCGTCCAGGACAGAAACCGTTCCCCAGTCGAAGAATTGCTGCCCGGACGGCGGCTCGATATCGATGAACTGGTAGAAGTTCAGGGTCGCACTGCCTGCCTCGCTCAGGTCGATGGGCGGAGACCTCAGGAGAATCACGATGTTTGCGGTGGTGATATCGTCGAGATTGGTTGCAAAGCAACTCGGTGCGCTGTGAGCCGTGGCAGGACCGGCATTGGTCGGGGTGCCATGCTCCCACAGGGTCCCCAGGTCTCCTATCGAACTGGTGGTCCAGGCACCCTGTCCCTCATCAAAGTTCGCAAAGAAGATCGTCTCGGGCGGAGCAGGGAATCTCTCCACCACAAACAGACGCATGGGATCGGCCGGAAGCGGAATGCTGAGCGTATTCTCCGGTGGACTGGCCACGAGATTCCCGAGACCCTCCCAAATGGGCCACTCGGAGGGGTGGACACTCGCTATCAGGGCGGGGTCTGCCTCACTCCGCAGATTATAGAGCATGCCCCCCTTGCTCTCCCACTTGATCGTCAGGAAGCCGTCAGCCTGGGCCACCTCCGTGATGGCAGGACCCACCGGCCCTCCGGAAGGATCGAAAAACACTCCTCCCAGGGCGTTCGCCTCCCAACGCTCATCGTGCACCCCCTTGACAGTGAAGACATCGCCAGCCGAGCCGGAAATATCAAAGAGGACATAGTCGACGTCGGCATTGCGCCATTCCTCATTCGGTCCCACCGCATCGACGATCCCCGAATCCGCCCCGTCCGGTCCAACCACCTGCACGCCCACCGCTGCTTCATAGAGAAGCCCGGCAGGATTGTCCGGGGTACAATCGGTGATCACTCCGAGACGGAACGAAGCGTCTTGGGTCATGGTAATGGTGAAAAAATCGCTCACCTGCCCGGTGGTGCCCGATCCCGGTCCTCCGACATTCAGCCAGTAGTCACCGCAAACCAGGTCGGGAATCGGTCCGGGACCCGCTGGTTGCGCCACGTCATCAAAGACCGACTGGTGTGTCTCGGCTCCCTGACCCTCGTAGCTCAACCCCCCGACAAGATCCACCGTTGCATAGGGCGGAGCCGAGAGGTTGAGAGGATCCCCGTTGGCAGCCTGTGCGATGAAATAACCATCCGTTCCGTAGACGTTATCCGTATCGCCAAAGGGCTTGACCACATCGGAGGTGCGCCAGGCGTCATTGGTCTCAATGTCCACCCCCGCCACCATGATGCCCTGCCTGGGCTGGCGCACCTGGACCAGTTCCTCCGCAAGGGACGACGCGCTGGGGCCAATCGTCGCGATCAGCTGATAAGTGGCGGAGGCCTCCGGCGTGACTGCCACGGATCCAATCCCGCCGACATCGGTATTGCCCAGCACATCGATGTCTCCAGGCTGCAGGATGAGAGAGGTGTAGGGAGGAGTGACTTCCCACGAGAAAGTGACTTCCGTCCCCGGGGATACCAGCGTCCGGTCGGCCGAGAAGGAAACAATCTCGGGCGGAAGCAGAACCACCCGCGTGGTGGCGATGCCCGTCTCTTCTCCCCGCGTGGCCTCCAACGTGTAAACCGTCGTCTCATCCGGACCCGGATCGAGCGTGAAGCTGCTCACTCCTTCATTGAGATCCAGCAGATCAAGGTCTCCTGGTTGCACCAGCAACGAGTCCACCGGATCCTCGACCTCCCAGGTGAAGGTGACGGGAGTTCCCGGCGTGCTGATCCCGGCGGGATCCACTGCGAACTCAAGGATTTGTGGCGCTTCAGGATTCGATATCGGATCAATGAAGACACCCCCAAGCGCGTTGGCACCCCACCCATTGTTATTCTGGCCCCAGACCGTGAAGACATCCCCCACCTCGCCCGTGATGTCGAAAAGGACATAGTCTATGTCCCCATTCTTCATCAGAAGGATATCCACGAGGCCGGAGTCCACTCCTCCCGGCCCGGTAACCCGCACGGCCGAGGAGGACTCATAGAGGAGCCCCGGCGGATTATCCGGGGTCTGGTCCGCAATCACACCGAGCCGGAAGGCCGCATCCTCGGTCAGGGTAATGGAGAAAAAATCGTCCTCCGAGCCATCCACGGTATTATTCACCCAGTAGTCACCCGCCACCAGATCACTTACCGGATCGGGCCCGGTTGCCAGGACATCGTCAAAGGAGGACTGGTGAGATTCCGCTCCCACACCCTCGTAGCCTCCCTGGATCAGTGCAATTGTTCCGTAGGGGGGCTGGGAGAGATTGGTCGCATCACCATTGGGATACTGGGCGATGAAATAGCCGTCCGTTCCGTAAATGCCATCGAGATCCCCGAACGGCTTGACCACATCCGTGGTGCGCCAGGCATCGTTGGTGGTGTCATCGACCCCAACCTCCGTAACGATGGCGGCGAACATGGAGGAAGTGACGAGAAGCAATGGGGCCCAGAGAAGGGGAACAATACGTTTCATGGCAGGGTCAGCGACAAGGCTTTGACAGGTAGCGGGAAAAGAAACGGACCCCGGCAATTACCGAAGCCCGTTCAACGATTGGAAATCTTCGCAGTGATTACTCTCCGGCGCTCCGGTGGCCGAATGAATCCATCATGTCAGCGACGACGGCGCAGGAAGAGCCCAAGACAGCCCAACAGGCCGAGGAGCGGGGCAGTCGGCTCGGGAATGGGATCAAGAAAGACTCCTCCCAGGGCATTGGCATCCCACCCGTCGTGATTGCGACCCCAGACCGTGAACTCGTCTCCGACGTCACCACTGATCTGGAAAATGACATAATCAGGCACCGCGTCCCGCGTCGGCACGAGATCGGCCATCCCGGAATCAATTCCACCAGGCCCGGTCACCCGGACTCCATCGGAAGACTCCCAGAGCAAACCTGCCGGATTATCCGGGGTTTGATCGGCGATGACGCCGAGGGTGAAACTACCTGGTTGCGAAAGGGTGATGGAGAAGAAATCGTTCTCCGAGTGGTGAACGTTGTTATTCACCCAGTAGTCACCAGCCACCAAGTCAGCGACCGGACCTGGACCGGCTGCCAGGACATCGTCAAAGGAGGACTGATGATTCTCCGCTCCCGCACCCTCGTAGCCTCCCTGGATCAGCCCAATTGTGCCGTAAGCGGGCTGGG
>DMYM01000536.1 GCA_003483645.1 Verrucomicrobiales bacterium | reverse complement strand
ATTGAGTCGAAACCGGACGTCACTCCCGTCTTGATCCGTGTCCGCCCCAAAACAGGCGCAGCGGCAGATCCCGGTGAGATCTACTTCTTCAGCGAAGACGGCCAGGTCACCTCCGAGCCAGCCCAGAAGGTCAAGCGCCAGCCGGATGGCAGCTACCTCATCAGCGGAACCCGCTCCGAATTCAGCCCGAAGAAAAAGACAACCCTCCCCGGCACCCTGGTGGCTTCAAGGGGATGGGCCGGGGGAAAACCGCTGTCCGCCTTCCGTGCCGAGCCAGCCTACCCCGGGAAATAGACCCCGGCGGGACGCTGCCCGGGATTCACTGCGATCCTCCGAATCCGGATCACCCGGGTGCGTCAGTGACACGCTCGGCAACGACGTGCTCCACACCAGCGGAGTCACTTTCCTATCCGCGCCCGGTCCCGGTCCTGTTTTTTCTTCGGTTCCGGCGTGAACGCACCCGCACCCGGCGAAAAATCCCACGGCTGGATGTCCTCTCCCAACCGGTCAAGGAAGGCCCCTGCGGAAAACGCCAGGTAGAAAGGCCCATCACCTTTCTTGTTCCGGTTCCGGGTGTAGAGATCCTTCATGGAGGGCAGGGTCGCCCTGGCCTCCTTGCCCAGTAACTCGATCGCCCGGCAGGCCCGCAGGGCCACCCACCAGTCGTCGTGGTCGAGTTCCTTCACCAGACCGGCGAGGGCCGCCTCCCGGTGCTTGCCCCCCTGAGCCAGCCAATCCGCAGCTTCCAGTCTGACCGCTGCGGAGATGTCGTCCAGGTAGCCCACCACGCGATCCCTGTCCTGGTAGTCTGCCACCCGCAGGGCGAGGATGGCCCAGTAACGCTCGCTCGGATCAGCGGACTTCAGCAACTTGAGCGCGGTCGGCACCTTCGACCGGCCGACCAGGTCCGCAGCACTCCACGCCGCCTCCAGGTTCGGTTGGTGGTCGCTCTTCCCAAGGAGGATATCGCGTAGAGCCTTGTCCTCATTCCTGACCCATTTCCACATCTCGCTTTCCGGTATCGCTCCGGGATCCCGCAGGCGCCTACGCTCGATCCGGTAGATCCGGCGGTGCTCCACGAGGGCCGCTTGCTGCTTGGCGGTCATCTCCGTCTCCAGCAGGTTCACCAGGTTGTGAGGATCAACCTCACAGTCGTAGAAGGCCTCCACCGGCTTGCCTGGTCCCGCGTAATCCAGCTGCGCCTTGTCGAGCAATTGTGGCTTGTCCCTCGCGAGGCGGGTGATCTCCTGCCGGGTCCGCCCCAGATCGGAAAAGACGCTGGGCTGGTTGTGGCTCAGATGCGGATGGTAGTTCCGGATGTAGAGGTATTTCTCACTGCGGAGCGAACGTGCACATTCGAAAACCTCGTCGACCCGGTCGCGACTGCCGTAGACGTATTCGCGCTTCGGATCGCGCTCCCGTCCCAGAAAACTGTGTCCCTGCATGTAATCCGGTTTCGCCAGTCCGGCCAGGTTCAGGACCGTGCAGGGAAAGTCGACGAAGCTCACCAGTTCATCATTGACCGTCCCCGGCAGGGAGGGCGCGAGATGCTGGTAGCGCCTCGGGAAGCGCGTCATGAGGGCCACCCGCATCCCCGAATCGTGCAGCATCCTTTTGCCCCTCGGCATCCCCGTGCCATGATCTGTATAAAAGAAAACGATGGTATTGTCCGCCAGCCCGTCCTCCTTCAGCTCCCGCAGGAGGCGTCCGGTATTCCGGTCCATCACGGTCACGCAATCGTACATGCGCGCCCACTCCTTCCGGATCACGGGTGTATCCGGATAGTAGGGGGGCAGCGGAACCCTGGCCGGGTCGTGGATCTCCTCCCTGGTGAGCTTGGACTGCACTTCGCGCACAAACACCTCGTGCGGCCACACCGTGGTGCGGGATTGGTGGGTGCTCATGTCGTTGAACACCGCAAAGAACGGCTGGCCTTCCCTGCGCTGGTCGCTGCGCCAATGTGCCTGGGCGCTCGACTCGTGCCATGCTTCCGCAATCAGGCGCTGCGCCGCCCCATTGTTGTAGTCGGTCTTCACGTTGTTGGTGGTGAAGTAACCGGCCTTCCGCAGATAGCCGGGAAAGGCCTTCACCCGGTCCGGAATCGGAAAGGCCGACCGCATCTGGTGCGCCCCCAGGCTGACCGTGGTCATGCCTGTGATGAGGCAGGCCCGTGAGGGAGAGCAGACCGGCGCCACAGCAAAGGCCCGGGTGTAGCGCACGCTCTCCGTTGCAAACTTGTCCAGGTTTGGGGTAGTGGCGAACTCGTCGCCGTAACATCCGAGATAGGGGCTCATGTCCTCGGCGGTGATCCAGAGGATATTGGGATGGAGCCGGCGGGCCCGGATGTTACGAAAGCGGACCGTTCCCCCTTTGCCGTGGTGCTGGATGCCGAAGTAGCCCGCAAGCTGCCGATTCTCGTGCAACTCCGCGACCAGCGTCCCATTGAGGTAGGTCCGTACCAGCGACCCCTGCGCCACGACCCGGAAACGGTTCCAGTCCTTTTCCTTGAGCAGTCCCCCCACCCGCTTCTGGTAGTCCTTGTTCTGCGCCCTGCCCGGATAGAGCCACCCACCCAGCCCGATTCCGTAGACCCCGGCCGGTTTCTGCAGGTCAATCTCGCACTGGTAGCCCCTGGGCTTGCCCTGGTCCCCCGTGCAGCGATAGGCAAATCCGGAATTGAAGTTCACCTTGCTCGCATCCTCGGGCAGGAGCACCTCCAGCTCCGCTTCGAAATCCCCCATCGAGATTTCAGTGGTCACCCAGCAATTCGTCCTGGAGTGAAGTTCGAGCACGCCATCCTTTGCTTCGAAGCGCACAACCTCGCTGCGAGGTGTCCACCCCTTCGTGCTCTTTCCGTCGAAGAGATCTACCCACTCCGTCGCACCAGCCGGCATGACCACAAGCAACAGCAACCTTGAGACGAACAACTGCGAAAACAGACGAAGGATGATCTGCATGACTCCGGTCTAGACCTTCCCGTGCGGGGAGAAAAGGGAATCTCTGCAAAATCGCCTCGCCAGCGGGCGTAGAGCTTTGGCAGCTTCCGGCCGCGATTCCACCCGCCATGAGATTCATCCTCTTCCTTCCGCTCCTTGCCCTCTGCCTGCAGCCTCTCGCAGCTCAAAAACGCAAGAAACAAGCTCCCGGGAGAGGTCCGGAGAAATCCCCTGAGCTGGCCCGGCACTACATCAATCTCAAGACCTCGCCCCGCGCTCCGCAGGCAGAACCGGTCACCACCACCCTGCCCCTGGAACTTGAGCCGCAGGACCAGGTCGCCTTCATCGGCAGCGGCCTCCTCGACAATGCCCGTCACTACGGCTATTTCGAAACACTCCTTCACCAGCGCTTTCCCGATCACCAGCTCGGCATCCGGAACTTTTCCTGGCCTGCTGACGAGGTCGACCTCCAACCTCGGCCTGCCAACTTCGGCGACCTTGACCAGCATCTCACCTACTACCGCACCAATGTAATCATTGCAGCCTTCGGCTACAACGAGTCCTTTGCGGGTCAGGCCGGCCTTCCCGCCTTCCGCGCGCGCTTCAACGCTTTCCTCTCCCAGCTCAAATCCCGGTCCTACAACGGCAGGAGCGCTCCGCGGATCGTCGTGCTCTCTCCCGTTGCCAACGAGAACATAGAGGGTGTTCCAGCTGCCGATCGCAACAATGAAAACCTGAAGCTCTATGGCCAGGCCATCGAGGAGAGCGCCGCCAGGCACAAGGTTGCCTTTGCCAATGTCTACGCCGCCACCGCCACCGCCATGGCAGAGAAAGGAAGCGATCTCACCGACAACGGCACGCAACTGAACGGAGCGGGACAGCAGATCTTCGCCAGCACGCTCTATCGCCAGCTCTTCGGCGAGACCGCACCGCCTGTGAACGAAAAAGCACGTGCCCTCGTGGTGGACAAGTCCTTCCAGTTCTTCCACCGCTACCGCCCCCTCAACACCTTCTATTACACCGGAGGGCGCAACAGGAGCTACGGCTACCTCGATTTCCTCCCCGCCATGCGAAACTTCGATCTCATGGTGGCCAACCGGAACAAGGCCATCTGGGCCGCCGCACAGGGAAAGGAGGGCACGGTGGATGATTCCAAGCTGCCTCCACTCGAGGAAACCGCACAGGGACGTGGCGCCAACAAGTGGCTCTCACCAGAGGAGGAACTCGCAGCTTTCCAGGTCGATGAACGCTTCGAGGTCAATTGCTTCGCATCCGAGGAGGACTTCCCCGATATGGCCTGTCCCATCCAGATGCGCTGGGATGCCCGCGGGCGGCTCTGGGTCTCCTGCTCGACCACCTATCCGCACCTCTATCCCGGACGCGAACCCAGCGACAAGATCATCATCCTGGAGGACACCGACTGGGATGGAAAGGCCGACAAATCGACCGTTTTTGCGGACAACCTGGAAGTGCCTCTCTCCTTTGTCCTCGGCAAGGAAGGAGTCTACCTCTCGGAGGAACCGCACCTCATCTTTCTCGCGGACACCGACGGGGACGACAAGGCCGATCACCGCGAGATCGTCCTGACCGGCTTCGGGTGTGAGGATTCGCACCACGCCTTGCACGATTTCGTGTGGACGCCCGATGGCGATCTCCTTTTCCGCGAGTCCATTTTCCACAACTCCCAGATCGAAACCCCCTACGGTCCGGTCCGTGCCAAGAACAGCTCGTGGTTCCGCTTCCGTCCCGGTTCGCAGCGGCTCACTGCATTCGGCGGCTACCCCAACACCAACCCATGGGGTGTGACCTTCGACGACTGGGGGCAGCACGTGGCCAGCCATCCCGTCTTTGCAAGCGCGTTCCACGCCACCAATGCTCCCTACCCAGCCCAGCACCCGAGAGCCAACGGGATTCCAGCCTACTCCGGCGTATGCGGTCACGAGTTTGTTGACTTCGCTTCGTGGCCGGACGACCTGCAGGGCGGCTTTGTCAAAGTCCGTTACAAGCCCACCAACCGGGTCGAGTTCCACAAGTGGGTTGAACACGACGACCACTTCCGCGAGGAGTTTCAGTTCAACCTCATCTTCTCCACCAACCTCTCCTTCATCCCGGTCGATCTCCGCTACGGGCCACGTGGCGCGATGTATGTCTGCGACTGGTACAATCC
>DMYM01000007.1:548-2619 GCA_003483645.1 Verrucomicrobiales bacterium | reverse complement strand
ATGGCTATTGTTCCCACTTGAACTTCCAGATCTGCGAAGGCGTGTGGGCTTGCTTGAAGATGTCCCGGGCGCGAGCGATGAGTTCGGGCTTCCGGGTCGCGAGGTTGTTCTTCTCGGCGCGATCCGCCGTCAGGTCGTAGATCTCGACGGGTGCATCCTGTCCCTTCCGGGTGAGCTGGTTCTGTACGGCCTTCCACTTGCCGATGCGGACCGCTCGCTTTCCGCCGCCTTCAAAGAATTCCCAGTAGAGGTATTCGTGTTGTTTTTGTTTCTTGCCGAGGAGGGCGGGCAGGAAGCTGATCCCGTCAAGATTCCGGGGCGTTTCCGTGCCCGCCAGCTCGCAGAAGGTAGGGAAGAGATCCCAATGGGCGGAAATATGGTCACTGGTCGATCCTGCCTTCACCTTGCCGGGCCAGCGGACGAGAAGGGGACAGCGGATGCCTCCCTCGTAGAGGTCGCGCTTGTGACCCCTCAGACCTCCGTTGGAATTGAAGTAGTCGGGCATGTGGCCGCCCTCCTTGTGAGGGCCATTGTCTGAGCTGAGGAGGACGATGGTATTCTCTTCAATGCCATATTTTTCGAGAGACTTGAGCACGCGGCCGATCCCATGGTCCAGAGCAGTCATCATTCCCGCGAATTGAGCGGCGGGGTTCCTGGCGAAAGGCTTGTTGTTACCGTAGCGTCCCACCTTGTTCTCGAATTCCGGAAACTTCTTGCGGAAGGGGGCGGCATACTCTTCCGGCACGTGCATGGCGGCGTGCGGGATAGTGACCGGAAGGAAGCAGAAGAATGGACCCTTGTGGTGATTGTCGATCCACTCCACGGCCCGATCCATGATGAGATCGTGAGCGTAGGTTTCGCCGTTGAGTTTGATTTTCTGGAGATTGTCGAAGAGCCAGGTTGGGTAGTAGGTATGGGCATTGCGCTGGCAATTATAGCCGAAGAAGCGGTCGAAACCCTGATAGACGGGATCTCCTTCCGAGCCCGGATTGCCCAGGCCCCACTTTCCGAAGGCCCCGGTGGCGTAACCGGCCTTCTTGAGAGCTTCCGCGATGGTAAAGGTTGCGGCGGGAATGGGGAACTGTCCCACCGGCTTGATCTCCCTGTTCCCGCGACTCGGGGTGTGTCCGGTGTGGAGACCGGACATGATCACGCTGCGGGTGGGGGCGCAGACCGTCGAACCGGAGTAGTGGTTGGTGAATTTCATCCCCTCTCTGGCGAGGCGGTCGATATTGGGTGTCTGAAACTTTTTCTGTCCGTAGCAGGAGAGGTCTCCATAGCCAGCGTCATCAAGGAGGATGTAGATGATATTGGGTTGTTGCGTTGCCGCCGAGAGGGTTGCAAGGAATGCGGTAATCAGGGTGGCAAAGAAAAGGACAGGGAGGCGGGCAGGCATGGGGTGACAATTACGGTCGGGTCAGGATCATTCATTCACTGTTCCTGAATGCAAGAAATCAAGGAGGATAAGGCCGGTAAGCCTGTCGTTCCCACCAGCGGGAAATGGCACCCCCCTGCGGACATGATGAAACTGATCCCTGGCCAGTTTCCGGTAATAATCAAGTGCCTCTGAGGCATGCGGGTCGCCTCAACCCTCGATGGTTATGAGTGATCCCTCAATATTGTTGCGTCCGGATTTTCGGAACGGGCGTGGCATCGGCTGGGCATTGCCCCCGTTGTCAATTGTGCGGCAGTAGATGTCGTATTTCCCAGGAACCATGCCCTTTAGCAGGGTCGCCCAGTGGGCGATGGTGTAGCGCATCGGCCAGTGGGCCGGTTTGCCTTCCGCGGTGAAAAAGCGCACATCCGGTGGCAATTTTCCCCCGGGCAGCCCACCGCCCCACTTTTCGGGTGGTGGCAGGATCGCGGCATCCTGCCACGGGGCCTTGGTGAAGTAGGGATCATCCTTGGGCCATTCCCCGTCCTGCTGGGGTTTGATCCAGACCTGCACTTTTCCCAGTCCGCCGACGCCGACTTGCGCCAGTCCGGTCAGCGGGATCGGTGAACCGGCCTTTACTTTGGTCGGCTTGTGAATGAACCGACACATGGTTTTCATCCAGCTGTCGATGTCGTT
>DMYM01000007.1:0-207 GCA_003483645.1 Verrucomicrobiales bacterium | reverse complement strand
ACTGGCGTAGGTGTCATTGGCAGCAGGCGCGTTTGTCAGAACCACGGCCTTTAGCCACTTGACTGATTTAAAACCGTAGGCGTCGGGCACGATCATTCTTACCGGTCCGCCGCGTTCACCGCTCAGCCATTCGCCGTTCAGTTTGTAGCAGAGGATGACCGGGTGGTCTCCGGGTGGATCTTCCAGCACTCGACCGATGGGAAGGGA
>DMYM01000018.1:2756-4529 GCA_003483645.1 Verrucomicrobiales bacterium | reverse complement strand
GTCCCGGTATAGACGCCGTCCCCGGCCCCTTCATCCTCGCCCTGGCCATCATCGCTCATGGGCAGATCCACCCATCCACGGTCGTAGGCCGGATCAAGGTTTGCCGTCCCGTTCTGGTTGTACTTGAGGTAACGGCCGAAATAAGCCCCGGCTCT
This sequence comes from Verrucomicrobiales bacterium, assembly GCA_003483645.1. Classification (GTDB taxonomy): domain Bacteria; phylum Verrucomicrobiota; class Verrucomicrobiia; order Verrucomicrobiales; family Akkermansiaceae; genus Roseibacillus_B. The sequence continues at coordinate 4,374 of DMYM01000018.1, read as the reverse complement.
CACCAGCTGGTAGGAGAGCGTCACGGAGTCCACCCCATCCGGATCAGTCACCAGGGCCCTGATCACGACCGGTTCGTTGGAAACCGGCTGGCGGGGAGAGTGGGAGACCTGCCGCGTCTGGGGCGGCGCCTCGGTGGAGTAAGCCACATTCCGCAGACCCGGGGTGGGACGCCCGGATCTCCAACTCCCCCCCAGATCGGTTTCCAGGGCCGGATGAATCAACTGGATGGACGGGCTCACTCCTGCCGCCAGATCCCCGACGGTGGGCCAGGGAAACCCCCGGCCATAGTCCACCTTACTCACCACCGCGCCGTCCGGATCCCGCAGGTTCACCGTCTCCCCGCTGTTGCGGAGTCTGCCGCTCCACGGTCCGAGCGCTCCGCCCCGCCGGAACTTGCTCTCGATGGTTGCCGGATCCTGAGCGATGATCAGATACGCTCCGCTCTCAATACTGGTGGCAGGCGGAAAGAGGAAATCGACCCCTCCGGATAGCTCCCAGCCCTCGAGATTGATTGCAGATTCAGTGGGATTGTATACTTCAATAAACTCCGCCGCCACCGTCTTGTCGGCCTCGTCGTAGTGAATCTCGTTGATTACGAGCGAGGGCACATCGAGTTGAGCGAAGGCACTCTGGACTGCGGTCAGCAGGCCGACGACATAAAGGATGCGGCGGACGGATTGCATGGGTCGGGGGTATGAGGAAATACAACCTGCCCCGGCCTCTGCGTCAAAGCAAACCCTGTCACACAGGAAATCCGGCCGGTCGGCCCATGCACTTTTGACTGTAGAAAGATGCATTCCGAGGTTAAGGGAGTGGACCTGGAAGCTGTGAATCCGTGAATTCCTGCTCTAACAAAGTCCGCTCCCGTCGGCCGATGGCTGGCCTCGCTGCAGTCCTCATGGGATTGCTTGCTACTCAGGCACGAAGCGAGTCACGGGACCACGAACAGGACCTGCAGTTCTTCGAGCGCAGGATTCGTCCCGCCCTGGTGACGCACTGCTACGAGTGTCACTCCGCAAGTTCCAAGAAGGTGGGCGGCAAGCTCTACCTTGATCATGCCGGGGGGCTCCTGCGGGGTGGCGAGTCCGGCTCTGCGATTGTCCCCGGCCGCCCCGGGGAGAGCCTTCTCATCCGGGCAATCCGGAAAGAGAACGACGACCTCGTCATGCCCCCGGACGACAAACCTTCCCTGCCGGAAGCTGTCGTTAACGATCTGGTGGAGTGGGTGAGACGCGGGGCTCCCGACCCCCGTGCCTCACCTGGTGAAAAGAGCCCGCGGGACGCACAACCCAATGGTGCCGCCCTCTGGTCCTTCCAACCGGTCGACAAACCAGCCCCCCCTCGGACACGCGACCAGGACTGGCCCAGGGATGACATCGACCGGTTCCTCCTTGCCCAACTGGAGTCCCGGGAATTCCGGCCCGCCGATGATGCCCCACCCGGAACGCTGATCCGTCGACTCTACTTCGACCTCGTCGGACTGGCTCCGACCTACGACGAGGTCGGCGCGTTCCTCAACGCCTGCCAGCAGAACAGGCAGTCTGCAGTGGAGGCTCTGGTCGATCGACTCCTGGCCTCGCCTCATTTCGGTGAACGCTGGGGCCGGCATTGGCTGGA
>DMYM01000018.1:0-2426 GCA_003483645.1 Verrucomicrobiales bacterium | reverse complement strand
GTTGGGCGTTACGGCGAATCGAATGGCAACGATGGGCTGGGACGCAATCCGACCTTCCCTCATGCCTGGAGATACCGGGACTACGTCATCCGGGCCTTCAACGACGACGTTCCCTACGACCTCTTCCTGAAGCAGCAGATAGCTGGCGACCTCCTTCCTGCTTCCTCCCCCGGGGAACGCCACCGCAACCTGACCGCCACCGGCTTCCTCGCCATCGGACACAAACCGGCTGCTGCCATGAACGAGAACTTCGCCATGGACGTGGTGGACGACCAGATCAACACCGTGGCTACCGCGACGATGGGACTGAGCGTCGCCTGTGCGCGCTGTCATGACCATAAGCACGATCCGATTTCAACCCGGGACTACTACGCCCTGGCCGGGATCTTCAAGAGCACCGAGACGCTCTGGGGAAAAGCGGCCAACGAGAAACTCACCGCGCCAGCCACCCCCCTCCATGACCTGCAGGTCAAGACCGGGAAACCAGAGGAGAAGTCGGCTCCGGAATTTGCCAAGGGTTACGGCGAGGCCATCAATGCATTAAAGCCCGTCCTCTACGCGTCCCTGTCGGGTCCGGCGGAAAACCTCGTCGTTGAGAAAGGGGTGAAGCTCGCGCCAGGAACCTTTGCCCGGACGGAGGAAGGACGCCTGCAGGTGGAGGCTTCCATCCCGGCTGACAGCTATTCCCTCTCCTTCTGGTTCCGCAATGATCTCCCCAATGATGCACGGGCCATCACTGCCTATCTCTTCTCCCATGCCGTGATCGGCGATAAGGAACAGAAGGGCGATCACCTCGGGATCGGTGGCACCCACGAACCGGGCCGGGCGGGCAAACTCTTCCTCTGGACCGGCACCAGCCGGGACGAAAGCGCAGTGGGCTCCAGGGTCCTCGCTCCCGGCAACTGGAATCATGTGGTTCTTGCCCGCGACGGCAAGCGCATGCGTCTTTACCTGAACGGAGACCCCAAACCCGAGATCGATGCCGGGATGCAGGTCGCCGCACCGGCAAACGGGACCATCTGCATCGGTGCCCGCAATGACCGCTTCGCCCCTCTCAAGGGATTCCTCGCCCACCTTGCAGTCTTCGACCGGGGCCTTGGGCCGGATGAGGCCAACCGTCTCTACGCCGCTTCCGGTCAGAAACCGGGAACGGCCCATGTTCCCGGACCAGCCTTCGCCATGGGCGTCCGGGAAGGCAAGGCGATCGCAGACTGCAGGATCAACATCGATGGGAACTCCAAGAAACTTGGATCCAGCGTCCCCCGGGGATTTCTTCCTGCCTGCAGGACGAGTCTCAGCCCCCCAACGGTTGGAGCAGGAACGAGCGGACGCCTGCAACTGGCGGACTGGCTCACCCGTGGCGACCACCCGCAGACTGCCCGCGTGATGGCCAATCGGATCTGGCTTCATCTCTTTGGGCGCGGTCTGGTGACCACTCCTGATGACTTCGGCGTCTACGGAGCCCGTCCCTCTCACCCCGAACTCCTTGACCACCTCGCCCGGCGCTTCATGGAAGACGGCTGGTCGACAAAGAAACTGATCCGCACCATTGTCCTCAGCCGCAGCTATCAGCTCAGCAGTTCCTGCGAGGACAACCGGTTGCTGGAAGCAGACCCGGCAAACGTCCTGGCCGGACGACACCGGCGTCGAAGCCTCGACGCGGAGTCCCTGCGCGACCGCATCCTGCAGGCTGGAGGCACGCTTGACCCCGAACCCGCCCAGGGCTCCGCGATCGATGATCTCGATATCCTCCTCAACTGGCCGCCGGGAGAGGCCAAGTACCTGCATGAGCCCAGCAACCACCGGAGTGTCTATCTGTGCATGTTGCGCAACGCGCCGCCGCTGGAACTGGTCGCCTTCAACTTCCCTGATGGCATGACCGTGACGGGCCAGCGCAGCACGGCCACTCCGCCTACCCAGGCCCTCTTCTTCCTGAACAACCCCCTGCTCATCGCCCAGGCCCGCTCCCTGGCCGAACGGATTCTCGCTCAGCCGGTTCTCTCTGACCATCAGGCCAATCTCGAATCCAGAGTCACCACCGCCTATCGACAGATCCTGCAGCGGGATCCTTCCGGGGAGGAAGTGACCCGCGCCCTCTCGCACGTTCACGAACAGGAAGCGGACCTGTCCGGGGCTGACTCAACCCAGCGCGCGTGGGCAAGTTTTTGCCAAGCGTTATTGGCAAGTAACGAGTTTCGTTATATTGACTAGGAGAACGAGGCGATGCGAACACTCTCCCGACGTAGATTGCTTCAGGCCACCGGTTGTGGCTTCGGTTCCCTCGCCTTCAATGCCCTTTGTGGAACCAGTGCCTCCGCAGGCAGCCTCCACCGCAAGACACCTCCCATCCCGGCTCGGGCCAGACGGGTGATCTTTCTCTGCATGCCGGGCGGCCCGGCACACCTCGACACCTTTGACTACAAGCC
>DMYM01000125.1 GCA_003483645.1 Verrucomicrobiales bacterium | reverse complement strand
GGGCGTCACCGACGGACCGACCGCAGCCTTCTCCTCTGCCCCCAGGGACAGGACGGCAATCAGCGGGAAGAAGGACAGGAGAGAAAACAAACTCTTGCACATCACGGGCAAGTTACTGTGCGGAAATCGGGCACGCCACAAGGACGATTGAGCGGCCTTACGAAGGGAAAGCTGATCATCTTATCTTCTTAACAGGATCGTTTTGGCTGTCCCGACATCCGGGATCGGTTAAGATCTTCCGATCCGACGCTTCACCCTTACAGCTTTCGGAGTGCTTGCCCTTGCTGTCTCCCTGCAGCCCGCGGCGGCGGCTCCCCTTGCCTACTTCCTGCCTGGCGCGGGCGAGGACTACCGGGAGGACGTGCCCATGCCCTCTGCGGTGCTGGGACAGCACATCGGCGACTGGCACCTGCGGCACGACCAGTTGATCACCTACCTGCGCACCCTCGCGGAGAAGAGTGATCGCGTGCAGTTCGAGGAAATCGGGCGCACCCACGAGGAGCGATCACTGGTCATCCTGACCATCTCCACGCCCGAAAACCTTGCCCGCCTCGAGGAGATCCGGAAGGAACACCAGATCCTCAGCCAGCCACGCCGGAAGCTGCCTCGACCCATCAAGAAAATGCCGCTGGTGATCAACATGGGCTACGGGGTGCACGGCAACGAATCGAGTGCCTCCAACGCCGCGCCCCTGGTGGCCTATCATCTTGCCGCCTCCAACGCGGACGCCGTGCGCGACCTCCTCGCCAACACGGTCATCCTGCTGGATCCCTGTCTCAATCCTGACGGCTTCGCCCGCTTTGCGCAGTGGGCCAATTCACACCGTGGCAAGCATCCCGTCGCCGCCGCGGTGAACCGCGAACACAACGAGGTGTGGCCGGGCGGACGCACCAACCACTACTGGTTCGACCTCAACCGCGACTGGCTTCTCGCCCAGCACCCGGAATCAATCGCCCGGCTGCGCAAGTTCCACCAGTGGCGTCCCAACCTCCTCACGGACTTCCACGAGATGGGGAGTGACTCGACCTACTTCTTCCAACCCGGGGTCCCGGAGCGCAGGAATCCGCTCACCCCGGAGCGGAACGTGACCCTCACCAAGCGCCTCGCCGCCCACCATGCCAGGGCCCTCGACGAAATCGGCTCCCTCTACTACAGCGAGGAACGCTTCGACGATTTCTACTACGGGAAGGGATCGACCTATCCCGACGTGCACGGGGGCGTGGGAATCCTCTTCGAGCAGGCCAGCTCGCGTGGCCACCTCCGTGAATCAATCCACGACGAGTTTGACTTTTCCTTCACCATCCGCAACCAGGTCCGCACCTCCCTCTCCACCCTCGAGGGTGCCGCTGCCATGCGGGGCGATCTCCTCCGGCACCAGCGTGAATTCTACCAGTCAGCCCTCACCCTCGCAGAGGAAGATCCCGTCCGCGGCTACCTCTTCGGGCATGCCCGCGATACGGTCAGCAACTTTCGCCTCCTTGACCTGCTTTACCGCCACCGCATCGTGGTCCATCCCCTCCTTGCCGGGAGGGAAGGCTTTTCCAGGGGCGCGGCCTGGATCGTGCCCACCCTCCAACCGCAGTACCGCCTCCTCAAATCCCTTTTCGAGAAACGCACCACCTTTGACGACACCGTCTTCTACGATGTCTCGGCCTGGAACCTGCCCCTCGCAATGGGCATCCCCTTCACCGAATTGCGGGAACTGCCGGAGGAAGGACTGGGTGACCCCCTCAAGAGACCAGGGTTCCCCGCCGCCCCGGAACCGGCCACCGCCACCGTGGCCTACGCCTTCGAGTGGCACACCCAGTATGCCCCTCGCGCCCTCAACCGCCTGCACCGCGCCAAGCTGCGAACCAAGCTCTCCCCACGGCCTTTCACCGCCCGGACGACGGAGGGCGACCGGGAATTCGACCGCGGAACGGTCCTCCTCCCGCTTGGGATCCAGCAGGATGGCAGCGCCAGGAACATCACCCGCATTCTCAAGACCATTGCGGCACGGGACGGCATCAAGGTGCACGCCCTCACCTCGGGCCTTACCCCTGCCGGTCCCGACCTGGGAAGCCCCGGCAGCCACCCGCTCAAGGCCCCAGAACCCCTCCTCCTCGTCGGCTCCGGGGTGAGCGCCTACGAGGCGGGTGAAGTCTGGCACCTGCTCGACCAGCGCCACGACGTGGAGGTCACCCTGGTTGAAAGCGGCAAACTCGGGGACGTCGATCTCCACGACTACACCCACCTCCTTCTCGTCAACGGGAAATACGATCTGGACGAGAAGCGGGTTGGGCAGATCAGGAACTGGCTGGAAGAGGGAGGCATCATCATCGCCACCAGGTCGGCCGCGAAGTGGGCCAGCAAGAACAAACTGGGCACGACTGTCTTCCGCGACAGGAAGGAGGAAGAGAAGAAAGAGGAGGAACTTCTCAGCGAGGAGGAAAAGGCCCTCCTGCCCACCCGGCCTCTCCCCTACGAGACCCATCAGCACGACAAGGACTCGAAACTGACCAAGGGTGCCATCTTCGCCACCACCCTGGACACCACCCATCCCCTGGGCTTTGGCATCACCGGTCGGGACCATGCCGTCTTCCGCAACAGCAACCTGGTCATGCGCCCGGGCAGGGATCCCTACGCCACCGTGGCCCGCTACACCGACGATCCCCTCCTCGCCGGCTACGTCCACGAGGAGAACCTCCAGCACATCAGCGGATCCGCCGCCGTGATCGCCGAGCGCGTCAAGGGCGGGGCCGTGATTTCCTTCGTGGACAATCCCAACTTCCGCGCCTTCTGGACCGGCACCAGCAAGGTCTACCTCAATGCCCTTTTCTTCGGATCCACCATCGAACAAACCGCCGAGGAAACCGACGAGGCCGGGGAGGATCATGGACACCGGGAGTGACCGGGGAGACCCTGCTCTTGTTCATGATTAATCAAGCAGCGCTTC
>DMYM01000438.1 GCA_003483645.1 Verrucomicrobiales bacterium | reverse complement strand
GGAGAGGACGGCCTCCTCGATCTCTACATCGACGGAGTATTCGACGCCCAGTTCAACTACTCCGGTATCGCCGTCTTCACCCCCGACACCACGACCATCGGCGGGATTCTGCGGGGTTCGGACTGCTGCAACTTCAACGGCAGCATCGATGATGTCAGCTTCTGGGACGAAGAACTGACCGACGACGACGCGGCTGCCCTTGCCGCTGGCGCCTCTCCCCCGAACCTGCGCGTCCCGGCCGAGGACAGCGACGGAGACGGTCTCCCCAATGAGTGGGAGATCCAGCACGATCTCGATCCCAATGACGATGGAACCGCCGATGAGGTCAATGGCCCCGATGGGGATCCCGACAACGATGGTTCCACCAATGACGAGGAGTTTGCGAACAAGACCGATCCGAGGAATCCCGATTCCGATGGAGACGGCTCCAACGATGGCGAGGAAGAAACCGCCGGGACGAACCCGAATCAGGCCGACACCGACGGGGACGGCCTGAGCGATGGGGAGGAAACCACCTTGGGAACTGATCCTCTGGCCAGGGATTCCGATGGAGATGGCTTCTCCGACGGAGACGAGGTGGAGGCCGGCACCAATCCCAACGTCCCCGACACCCCCCCGCTGGCAGATCTCCTCAGCGCCTACTGGCCCCTCGACGAGACCGACGGGGTGACCACCCCGGATCTGGGACCCGATGGCTACGACATGGAACTGCGCAACATGGATGCCTCGAACTTCGGCCCCGACGAGGGGCGCATGGTGGCCACCTTTGATGGCTCCACTGAAATGCTCGCCCGCATCCACACTGCAGGAGAGAACCTCCCGATCACCCAGCATCCGGCCTACACCATTTCGATGTGGGTCAAGATCACGGGCCAGGGCCAGAATGATCTTCGCTTCTTTGCCGAGGCCTCGACCAACAGCCACGATCCGCTCCTCAACCTGGGCACCCGGAACAATGGTTCGGATAATACCATCGATGTCTACCTGCGTGATGGAGGGACCCCCAACCACCAGTTCTCCAGTGGCCAGTGGCTCGACGGAACCTGGCGCCATGTCGCATACACCCACAGCGATGCTGACCGGAAGATTCAACTCTATGTCGACGGCGTGCTCGACCGGGACGACTGGCCCTTCAAGGATATCAATTCCGCTCTCAACACCACCACCATCGGCGGCATCCTGCGGGCCAATCCCAGTCACTGGGTTGCCGGGAAAATCGACGAAGTGTCGTTGTGGAAATCCGTTCTCCCGCCAGCCACCATCGCGGAACTCGCGGCAGTGCCCACGGTTCTGGATCTTCTCGATCCGGTCAGGCTGCCCCTCCACGTCAGGGAAGACGGCAACGAGCTTGTCCTTGAGTGGGAGAGCCTGCCCGGGATGTTCTATGTCCTGCGGACCAGCACGGACCTGTCCGCGGAGCTCTCCACCTGGGAATCAGTGAATGCACCGGGATCCGTGGAAAACAATGGCGTGTTCGAAATTGCGGGCACCCCCCCTCTCAACGTGCACTCTCTCCCGTTCCCGGCCGATCCCACGCGCTTCTACCGCGTGCAGCAATTCCCCCTCCCGCCGGTCACTCTTTTTGACGACGACCTCGAGGGCAACACCGACGACTGGACGACGGTGGTCAACGACGGAGCAGGCGACACCCGGTGGACCCTGGGAACCCCCGGGGGCAGCACGGGCCCGCTCAGCGGTGCTGGCGACTCCCTCAATGCCTGGTGCACAAACTTGGGGGACTACGGTCCAAACGCCGACATCTCTCTCCGTTCGCCCGCCATTGACCTGACCGGGGTCGCCTCCGCCAAACTGACCTTCCAGGCCTACCGCGACGCCGATGGCTTCGCCGACACGGCCACCGTCCGCTTCCTGAGAGCCTCCGACCTCACTCCACTGGGTGCGGCTGTCCTCATGGACATGACAGAGTTTGATTCTGACTGGAAGACCTTTCAGATCGAGATCGCTCCAGAGGCGATCGGAGAGTCCATCCTCATCGAGTGGAACTTCCTCAGTGACAACAGCGCCGATGCCTTCAGCGGCCTCTCCATTGATAACATCCTGGTTTCCGACTGACTGGAGAGCTGCCCGATCCGGCTTCTCATCGGTCATTGCAAGATCGCTTCAAATCAGTTCGTATTCCCGACACGATGAAAACCGCACTCACTGCCCTCCTTGCCGTCATGCTTCTGGCCCTCACCGGACCAGCCTTGTTCGGTGACAAAGACAAGGCCGCCGCATCGGACGCCAAGGAGAAAAAGAAAGTCGTCTTCATGGCCGGTCACCGCAGCCATGGCTACGATCAGCACGAGCACCGGGCCGGGTGCCTGCTCCTGGCCAGGCAGCTCAACAAGCACATGGGCGACACCCTGGACGCCGAGGTCCACCTGGCCAAGGACTGGCCCGGCAACTCCAGCAAGCTCGAGGATGCGGACTGCATCATCTTTTATTGTGACGGAGGGGGAGGCCACATGGCCAACAAGCACCTTGAGGGCCTTGACGTCAAACTCAAGGACGGCTGCGGACTCGTCTGTCTCCACTACGGGGTGGAAGTGCCCAAGGGCAAGTCCGGCGAAAAGTTCCTCAGCTGGATCGGTGGCTACTTCGAGGGAAGCTGGTCAGTCAACCCGCACTGGGACGCCGACTTCAAGGAACTGCCCAAG
>DMYM01000052.1 GCA_003483645.1 Verrucomicrobiales bacterium | reverse complement strand
CATTTCTTTGGCACCGCCTCCTGCCCGACCACCGACTGGCTCTACGCCTTTATTGATGGCAACCGCGTGCCGGTGCCACCCACCCAGATCGTGGATCGTACTCCACTGCCCAAGCATCCCTACTCACGCGATAATCGTCCGGGCATGATTGCGCCTGATTTTGACCTGGAGGAAGTGGACATGGTCTTCCTTGATAAAAGCCTCAAGTTTCTGGAGAATCATGCCAAGAGCGCATCCAAGAAACCCTTCTTTCTCTTTCACTCCCTGCAGGCCGTGCACCTGCCCTCCTTCCCCGGCAGAGACTTCAAGGGAAAGACCGGGGCGGGACCGCACGGAGACTTCATCTTTGAGTTCGACCATGTGATCGGGAAACTCCTGCAGAAACTCGACGAGCTCCACCTCGCGAAGGACACCCTGGTCATCGTCTCCAGTGACAACGGTCCCGAGGTCGGGACCGTGATCAACATGCGCAGCAAGTACCAGCACGATGGCGCCCGCCCCTGGCGTGGTGTGAAGCGGGACAACTGGGAGGGCGGGCACCGCGTTCCCATGGTGGCGCGCTGGCCGGGCCGGATTAAGGCAAACACCAGGACCAGCCAGACCGTCTGCCTCACCGACCTGATGGCTACCTGCGCCGCCATCACCGGGGCCAAACTGCCAGCCAACGCAGCCGAGGACAGCTTCAACATGCTCCCCGTTCTCCTGGGCAAGACCACCAAGCCGGTCCGGGACCACACCCTGCACCAGACCATCAGCCTGGCCCTTGCGATCCGCAAGGGCGACTGGAAGTACCTCGATCACAAGGGGTCCGGTGGCAACAATTATGCTCGTGGCGCCCTCCGGAAGTTTGCCATTCCGGACAATGCTCCCGACGCCCCGGGACAACTCTACAATCTCGCCAGGGATCCGGAAGAGAAGGACAACCTCGCCGCCAGGAACCCCCAGTTGGTCAAGCAGCTCAAGGCCAAGCTGGAGGAATTCAAGGCCAGTGGTCGCAGTGCACCACGCTGAGGACAACACCAACGGGCATGGCCACGAATCGGATTATTTTTACGGTTCCTGCGTAGCCTGCTGCCTCACCTTAAGCCTTAATGGACCACCCTGTCGGTTGGATTCTGCTTCCTCTAACTTCTCCAAATGTTAGAATCTTTGCGATGAACTTCATAGATATATCAACCTGCCTTGCCCAAACGACCTACGAGACCTATGAGATGAGCCCTGAAGAGGGCGCTGCCGCCGCAGTAGGAATTATGGCGCTGTTAGCAGCAATGATGGTTCCACTCCTCATTCTGATGGCCATCTACATCATTTCAATGTGGAAGATCTTTAACAAGGCAGGCGAACCGGGATGGGCCGCCATTGTTCCTATCTACAACATCATCGTCCAACTCAAGGTTCAGGGTCGGCCCACTTGGTGGATCATATGGTGGCTTATTCCTTTCGTTAACTATGTCGGTATATTCGTGATGGCTATTATCACGGGCCTCGACTTGGCCAAACGCTTCGGAAAAGGTGGAGGCTTCGCGGCCGGCCTCATTCTCCTTACCCCAATCTTCCTTCTCATTCTGGCCTTCGGCAGCGCCCAGTACCAGGGCGCACCAACCGCAATTGCCCCACCAGCGGCCCCCCCTGCTGATCCTCCTCCCGGCCCTCCCGCGGAAGGCGCCTGATCTGAACTACGGCAATCCTTTTATTCTTCCCCCCGGGGGTTCCGCAAAAGCGGAGCCCCCGTTTTTTTGCGGGATTGATGCCGGGGTCTCCTCCTGCTTCCCTTTCCGCCGACCATGAAGAGCCTCATCCTCACCGGCCTCCTCGCGCTTGGGAGCCCCGTCCTGGCCGCCCCACCCAACGTGGTGATTTTCCTCACCGACGACCAGGGCACCCTCGATGCCAACTGCTACGGATCGAAGGATCTCTACACTCCCGCCATGGACCGCCTGGCGGCTACCGGGGTGCGCTTCACCCAGGCCTACGCCCACACGGTCTGCTGCCCGGCCCGAGCCCTCCTCATGACCGGACGCCACCCCCAGCGCTCGGGCGTGGTCCACTGGACCCAGGGGGACCGCAAGGGCAGCGACAGCCGCAACCGGAACATGGCCGCTTCCGAGGTCACCATCGCGGAAGTTCTCAGGAAGGCAGGCTATGCCACCGCCATTTTCGGGAAATGGCATCTCGGCGCCAAGGAAGGCCACGATCCGCTGGCCCAGGGATTCGACCACCACTTCGGCCACCTCGGCGGTTTCATCGACAACTACAACCACTTCTTCCTGCACGGGCAGGGCTTCCACGACCTCTACGAGAACAACGTGGAGATCTTCAAGCGGGACGAGTACTTCCCGGACCTGATGGCGAATCGCGCCCTGGATTACATCGATGCACATCAGGACAAACCCTTCTTCCTCTACGTGGCCTTCAACATCCCCCACTACCCCGAACAACCCGACCGGAAGTTCGAGGAACGCTACCGGGATCTGCCCATGCCGAGGCAATCCTACGCCCGCATGATCTCGACCACCGACGACCGGATGGGCCGAATTCTCGACCGTCTTGAAAAGCGCAAGCTACGCGGGAACACCATCGTCATCTTCATGAGCGACAACGGGCACTCCACCGAGGAGGGTGCCCGGATCCGGGCCAATCACAAAAGCGGCATGAAGGAGGGGCATTACTACCACGCCCATGGCGGCGGAGGGAACACCGGCAAGTGGCGGGGTTCCAAGGGATCCTACTATGAGGGCGGCCTGCGCGTCCCCGCCATCATCAGCTATCCAGCCAGGCTGCCAGAGGGCGAGGTGCGCGGCCAGGCCATCACGGCCGCGGACTGGTTCCCCACCATCCTCGACCTGTGCGGAATCGAGCGCCCCAAGGCGCAGCTCGATGGCCACTCGGTGCTTCCGCTCATCCAGAAGCCGAACTCTCCTTCGCTTCACCGCACCCTTCACTGGGGCTGGGGCAACGGCTGGGCAGTGCGCATGGGCGACTGGAAACTCATCGGCAACGGCAACCAGCCACGGTTTCTCGGCAGCCTGGCCGGGGAGCACCCCGAGGCCTCGAACCATCTCAAAGAGAAACCGAAACTGGTCCAGCAACTGCTCCAGTTGCATCAAGACTGGGTTGAGGAGACACGACCCCGGTAAGGAGTATTCCGGCTCTCCCCACACAGTTGACTTATGCAATAAACAACCTTTATTGAGGGAATATGACCCCCCCCCGCGCCTGTCGTTACCTGGGTCTCCTCGGCCTGGGAGTCGCCCTCGCCATCTCCCTCTACATGGCCTGGACTTCCCTCCAAGGCGGTGCCGTAGCCGGATGCTCCGGCGAAGGGAGCGGCTGTCACAGCGTCCTCTCCAGCAAATGGGGCTACGTGCTCGGACTGCCGGTCAGTCTCACCGGCCTCCCCATTTACGGGTCGCTGCTGTTCTTCTCCTTCGGTGCATCTCCGCGATCCCGGGTGCTGATCAACACCCTCTCGATCCTCGTGGTGGGAGCGGCTCTCTGGTTCGCAGGAATTCAGCTCCTTATCCTGAAGGCCTTCTGCCCGTGGTGCTGCACCACCCACGGTTTTGCAGTGACAGGCACCCTCCTCCTTGCCTTCTCCCGCCGCCTGGAACCGGTGCCCAGGCGGCCGGTCCTGGTCGGGGCCCTGGCCCTTCCCGCCCTCTGTGGTTTGATCGCTCTCCAGGTCTTCGGCCCCGCCCCGGACCAGTCCCAGCGGGCCTCCCTGGGCAGCGCCGGTGCCCAGCAGGGTGCTGATCATCTCGTCTCCCTGCATGACGG
>DMYM01000115.1 GCA_003483645.1 Verrucomicrobiales bacterium | reverse complement strand
AAGAAAAAAAAGCGCCCGTAGCTCAATTGGATAGAGCGCTTGACTACGGATCAGGAGGTTAGGGGTTCGACTCCTCTCGGGCGCGCCACTTTTTCACCCCTTCACGGGCCTGCGCGGACCAGCTCTTTTTCCCGCATTTCTGGTCGATCCCATCCCTCGGGCCTGGTAGTTCCCTCGCTCGCCTGGAATTCCACCCATGGTTTTTTCATCGGATGGGGAAATCCAGTTTGCCCAAGTGTCCGGAATTCCTATCATTCGGCCTTCACATGAGCCGCGTTCCCATTGCTCTGGTCGCCGTGCTTTGCTCTGCCCTCGGAGGCATCGCAGTCGCGGAGGAGATCAAGTCCCCACCCACGATGATCGACATCGAGAAGGGCCGCCAGTTCTGGTCCTTCCAGCCCCTCAGGGTCGTCAAGCCCCCCAGTGTGAAGAATGAGTCCTGGATGCGCACCAAAATTGATCGCTTCATTCTCGCTCCACTCGAAAAACGAGAGTTGTCCCCGAACCCTGAGGCCTCTCGACGCACCCTCTTTCGTCGGGCGATGTTTGGCCTATGGGGACTCCCCCCGAAACCGGGCGAGATCGAAGCCTATCTCAGCGACGATTCGCCCGAGACCTATGAGAATCTCATCGACCGACTCCTGGCCAACCCTCACTACGGAGAACGATGGGCACGCCACTGGCTCGATCTTGCTCGCTTCGCCGAGAGCAACGGCTACGCCTTCGATCAGGATCGAGGCGACGCCTATCACTACCGCGACTTTGTGATCAGGGCGTTGAATCAGGACATGCCCTACGACCGCTTCGTGAAATTGCAGATCGCGGGCGATCAGATGGAACCGGCCAACTCTATGGCCCAGGCCGCCACCGGATTCCTCGCCGCCGGCCCATTTACGTCCCAGCAGACACAGAAAGAGCGAGAACGCAGTCGCTACGAACAACTGGACGACATCGTTCACACCCTTGGAACGACCATGCTCGGCCTGACGATCGGCTGCGCTCGCTGTCACGACCACAAATATGATCCTGTTCCAATCAAGGACTACTACCGCCTCGTTTCCTGCTTCGCCGAAACCGGTTTCCAGAACCACGCCCATGATCCTGATCCTCAGAAAACAAAGGCCGCCAAGGAGAACTTCGATGCTGCCCACAAGCCCTTCGTAGACGCCCGATCCAAATTCGAAGAGAAGGTGCTGCCCACCCGGCTGAACGAGTGGATCGCTAAACAAGCAAAACCAGAATCCCCCGAGACGCTCAGCCCGTGGCATCATATCGGCCCCTTCGGAGCCGCCGACTTCAAGAAGGCCTACGCGGAGGACTTCCCGCCGGAGAAGGAAATCGATCTTGCCAAAACCTATGGCGAAAACAAATGGATCGTCAAACCGGAGTGGCACGACGGAAAAATCCATAACACGCTCAAGGGTTCCAACAGCGCTAACTATCTGTTTCGCACGATCGATGTCCCGGATGCGCGGCCGCTTCCCATTTCCCTGGGCCGGGACGACGCCATCAAGGTCTGGCTCAATGGCAAGTCGGTGCTGGCCAGGGAAGTCCAGGGTGGAGTTGCCAAGGACCAGGACAAAATCACCGTTCAGCTCAAGGCCGGATCCAACCAACTACTGGTGAAGATCGTCAATGGCGGCGGCGCTTCCGGTTTCTACTTCAGCACCACCCCCGAAATCCCCAAAAACATCCACGACATTCTTGCGCTGGCCCCGGACAAGCGAAACGAGAAGCAGAAGCAGGAACTCCTTAAGTGGTTCGCCCCGCGTGATCCGGACTGGAGCAAGTTGAACCAGGCCATCCAGGAACATTCCAAGAACGCTCCCAAGCCAACCCTCGTTAACATCTATGCTGCCCGCAAGGGGGGAGCGACTTACAACTTCGGGACTGATACCCGGAAGGTCTATTTTCTCGATCGCGGCAACTCCAACGCCAAACAAGGGCTCGCCACTCCGGCCTTTCTGCGGGTCCTGCAGGCAGCCGACACAGACGAAGCACGCTGGCTCACTGCCTCCGAAAACCGAGCCCCCCGCGTCGCTCTGGCCCACTGGATCACCGACGAGCAGCAGGGCGCTGGCCACCTCCTCGCCCGCGTGATCGTCAACCGTCTCTGGCAGCACCACCTCGGACACGGCATCGTGACAACCCCCAGCGACTTTGGAACGCAGGGCGCCGCCCCCACCCATCCGGAGTTGCTGGACTACCTCGCCGCAGAACTCATCCAGCATCGCTGGCAGCTCAAACCGATCCATAAGATGATCATGATGAGCGCTGTTTACCGCCAGCAGGGCGACACCAACGAACTTGCCCACAAGGTCGACCCGGAAAACAGGCTCTGGTGGCGCCGCGGGGCCATCCGCCTCGAAGCAGAAGTGATTCGCGACTCGCTCCTCGCCGTCAGTGGAACCCTCGACAAACGCATGTTCGACAAGGGCACGGTGGACCAGCGCCATGCGCGACGCAGTATCTATCTCACCGTGAAGCGCAGCAACCTGGTTCCCATCCTGCAACTCTTTGACGCCCCTGACGCCATGCAGAGCATCGGCAAACGCATCGCCACCACTGTTCCGCCGCAGGCCCTGGCCATGATGAACTCCCCTTACGTGCGGGAGCTGGCCGAGAAGTTTGCCCAGCGCATCCGTCCCGACGACAAGGTCACGATCGATGAGGTGGTCCGGAGAGCCTACGCCCATGCCCTCGCCCGCCCCCCGGGTCCCGAGGAGGGGCAGCAGATGATCACCTTCATTCAGGGACAGGCCAAATCCTACGGAAGCGACGCGAAGGCCATGAATCTGGCGGTCGCAGACTTTTGCCAAACCCTGATGTGCCTGAACGAATTCATCTTTGTAGACTGATATGAGCGATTTGCGTTTCTACAATTCCCGACGCGCCTTTCTCCAGAAGGCCGGGCTGGGCTGTGGCTCCCTGGCCTTGACCAAACTTCTCACCGAGGAAGGCCTGCTGGCACAAACCGCGCCCCGAGCCGACTCCTCCACGCAGGTCCCCGGACCGCACTTCGCCCCCAGGGCCAAGTCGGTGATCTGGCTTTTCATGCCGGGCAGCCCATCCCAGGTCGACACCTTCGACTACAAGCCGGAGCTCCAGAAACGAAACGGGGAAAAGCTTGAAGGTGCCGATCCCAAGACCGGCTTCTTCACCACCAATGGAAAAATCCTGGGCTCGCCTTTCTCCTGGAAACAATACGGCGAATCCGGCACCTGGGTCTCCGAGATCTTTCCCAA
>DMYM01000147.1:1984-5146 GCA_003483645.1 Verrucomicrobiales bacterium | reverse complement strand
CACCGATCACAACGTGCGCGAAACCCTGCAGATCGTCGACCGTGCCTACCTTCTCCTCGAAGGCCGCGTGGTCCTGGAGGGGCCTTCCGAGCAACTCGCCAACGACCCCGTGGCCCGCCGCCACTATCTGGGCGAGAACTTCTCCCTGTAAGCATATCTCCAAGATCTCCTGGAGGTCTTGAGGATTCCTGGTCAGGGGAAGACCTGCAGCGATCCATAGCAGGATCGTATTAGCAAATCGTCCATTCGGATGAGAGCATCCGATTAATCAACAATTGAAACATCCCCCAAAGAAGAGTGTAGCGCTCTCGGCTTTAGTGCTCTAGGTTGAAAGGTGATGGACGGAGAGTTCGAGAGTTCTTTTCCCGTCCTCACCCACAACAAGACTCCAATGCAAAGCGCAAACCTCGAACCGCACATCACCATAACCGTCCGCCACGAACAGGCGACCGACTTCCTCAAAGAATACGCCACCAGCAAGATTGAGGGCCTTCATCTGGACTACCCGAAAATCATCGAGGCCAAGGCGATCCTCGACGTGCAAGGCAAACGCCACACCGCTGAGATTCTCCTCTTTTGCGCCAATCACATCACCATCGACGCTTCCTCCGAGACCGAGGACATGTACAAGAGCATTGACGAGACCATCGACAAGATCGCCCGCCGAATGCGGAAGCACAAGACGCGACTCCTCAAGCGACATCGCCCCCGCTCCAAGGATACCATCAGGTTTCTCGATGAGAAAATCTATGCGTCTGATTTCCTAGATACCCACGTCATTGAAGAGGAGCACGACGGAACGGAGCCGGAACCAAGCAAGATCCACGAGGAATCCTTCCGCCTGCCCACTCTCTTCAAGGAAGAGGCGATCATGGAACTGGAGCTGAGCGACCGCCCGTTCGTCCTCTTCAAGAACGCCCGGCGGGGCATCCTCCAGATCGTCTACAAGCGACGGGAGGACGGCGAGTACTCCCTCGTGGAACTGGATACCACCGCTTGAACAGTGGGACCCTGCAGTGGGGAATCCGCCAATCCCTGCAGGGCATCGCGCACAGCGCACCCCGCAGGATTGCCGCTCACAATGCCTCAGCCTTTGCCCGAGGGCAGGTCCCGCCCGCCCCCTGAGCTCTGGAATCTGCGGTTTGAGATCTCGAAACTGAGATTTAGCATTTAGAAATTTCCCGGACGCACTACCTTGAGGGCATGGCATCCCAGGTGAAAAAGATCACCTCCATCAGCGTGGGCCGCTTCTACGAGCGCCACCACGAGGCCCTCAAGCTCAGGTTGGTCGGCGACTCGCAGGACGGCTTCGAACGGACCATCCGTGAACCGGCCCCCAACCGCCCCGGACTCGCCCTGGCGGGGTTCTTCACCTACTTCGCCAACAAGCGCATCCAAGTCGTCGGCAATTCGGAGGCTTCCTATCTCAAAAAGCTCTCTCCCAGCCTGCGTGTCCAGCGCTTCCGTCAGCTCTGTGAAAAAAGGATCCCCTGTGTCGTAACCTCCCGCGATCACACCCTTCCCGACGAACTGCTGGCCATCGCTTCCGAGGACAAGCTCACCATTTTCCGTACCCCGATGGTGACCATGCAGTTCCTCAACCTCGCCTCCATCCTCCTCGAACAGGATTTCGCGGAATCGATCACCCTGCACGGCTGCATGGTCGACTTCCGCGGCGTGGGCATCCTCATCATTGGCAGCAGCGGATCAGGAAAAAGCGAAACCGCCATCGGTCTCCTCGAACGGGGCGGTGCTCTCGTAGCGGATGACATGGTGCGAATGCAACGCCACGGCGACGAATTGATCGCCTCCTGTCCAGACTTGGCCCGCGGCTATATCGAAATGCGCGGCATCGGCATCATCAACGCAGCCAACCTCTACGGACTCTCCGCCATCCGCCCGGAAAAGCGCCTCGACCTCGTGGTCACCCTGAAGGACGAAAGCGACCTCAACAATGTCGATCGTCTGGGCCTCCACCGCGAAGGCCATGTCATCCTCGGCCACTCGATTCCCCACGTGGAGATTCCGGTAGCCGCCGGACGCGACACCGCCCGCCTGGTGACGGTGGCCGCCCTTGACCTGCAACTGCGCCGCCTCGGCTACGACATGGCCGATGAGTTCAACCAGAAGCTCCTCGCCAAAATGCAGGGCAACGACCCGGCAATCTGAGGAGCCGGGAGCTCAGCAATCCCCCCGTCAAAACCCTCACCCCCGGCATCGTCCGCACCCGGGGCAGAGTCGTTTTTTGAGGTGGGTATCCGCTTTGGACCTCCTCCGCGGATTGCAGCAGATCCACCCTGGGTGGTTGGCCCCCTTGGACAAAGCGGCCGGTGCCGCCTTTGGGCTTGGGCTCTGGAGCTTCCTGCTCCCCAAAACAACCCGCAGTGGCGGATTGAACACCCAAAAAATCAAGTTCGATGAAGCAAATGACCAGTTCTTCACGAACGGCGGGGAGTTTTGCCTTCCCACCGAACCGGGCTGCCACCTAAGCTTCCCGTGCTGAGATGTTGTCTATGACCTGCAAGGAACTCACCATATCCAATAAACTCGGAGTTCACGCCCGGCCTGCGGCCCAATTCGTGAAGACGGCAAGTAAGTTTAAAGCCGATATCCGGGTGGAAAAGGACGGTGAAGAGGTGAACGGAAAGAGCATCATGGGCCTGATGATGCTGGCGGCCGGTCATGGCTCCGTCATCAATGTAATCGCAGAAGGCACTGACGCTGAGGGTGCTCTGAAAGCTCTGGAAGATTTGGTGAACCGAAACTTTGAGGAAATCTGATCGTTCTCAGGTGAATACTGTCGGCATTGACCATGCCTCGCCCGCCCGTCAAACTCGGGCCAATGGGCGGAGTCAGGAAGGAAATGGTCTATGCGGGGACGCCTGTCTCAGGCGGGATCGTGTTCGGCCCGATCCATGTGGTCGCCCGGGGATTCTCAGCTCCCGAGGTCTATCCCATCGCCGACGTGGCCCACGAAACCGAGAGGTTTGAAGACGCCCTGCGCCGCACCCACAGGCAGCTTAAAGGACTCCGTGAACACATGGAGTCCCTCTCCGGCAACGAGGAGGGACGTATCTTCGAGGCCCACATGCTGGTCCTGGAGGACCCGGTGGTGCTCACGGGCGTGCCCAAGGCCATCGAGGAACGACGGCAGAATGCCGA
>DMYM01000147.1:0-1597 GCA_003483645.1 Verrucomicrobiales bacterium | reverse complement strand
CCCGACCCCTTTTTGCGCGACCGCACTACCGACATCGAGGATGTCTGCCAACGGGTCCTGCGCAATTTTGACACGGAACACGAGGAAACCGCTCCCGACGAGCCTGATCACCTGCACATCCTTGTAGCCTACGATCTCAGCCCCTCCGCCACCGCGGCCATAAACCAGCACCAGGTACTGGGATTCGCAACCGAACAGGGCAGCGTCACCTCCCACACCGCCATCCTCGCCCGTTCCCTGGGTATTCCCGCGGTGGTGGGCCTGCGCAACGCTCTCTTCAACCTGCACGCCCTCGATTCCTGTATCCTCGATGGATACGAGGGCAAGTTGATCTCCAATCCCACCCCGGAAACTGCCGCGAGATACCGCGAACTGGAAGAGGGGCACCAGCGCCGACGGGCTGAACTCGATAAGCTGCGCGATCTGAAGGCGATCACCACCGACGGACACCCAATCATCCTCTCCGCCAACATCAAGTCCGAGGAGGAGCTGGATCTGGTGGACCGCTCAGGCGCGGAGGGGGTGGGCCTGTTCCGGACCGAGTTTTTTCTGCTGGAGAAAGAGGAATGCCCCGATGAGGAGGAGCAAGCCGCGCTTTACTCGCGGGTGGCACGACGCGTCGAACCCAGCGAAGTGATCTTCCGGACCCTGGACGCCGGGGGCGACAAGCTTCCCGGGGAACCCCTGAGCGAGCCGGAACCGAATCCCTTCCTCGGCTGGAGAGGCATCCGCTTCTCCCTCGACCGCAAGGACCTCTTCAAGGAACAGCTGCGCGCCATTCTGCGCGCCGGCAGCGCGGGCCGGGTCGGACTCATGTTTCCCCTCATCTCCGGGATCGGGGAGGTGCGACAGGCCAAGAGCCTGCTGGCTGAGTGCGTAGCGGAACTCGCTGCCCGTGGAGTGGAGTTCAACCAGGATATCGCGGTGGGTGCCATGATCGAAGTCCCCTCCGCCGCCATGATCGCCTCCGACATCGCCTCCGAGGTCGACTTTTTTTCCATCGGAACCAACGATCTGGTGCAGTACACGGTAGCGGTCGATCGCGTGAACCCACGCGTCGCGAAGCTCTATCGCTCCGCCCACCCTGGTATCGTCCGGTTGATCAAGATGGTCATCGACGGAGCTTCTCAGCATCACATCTGGACCGGGGTATGCGGCGAAATGGCGAGCGACCTGATATTGCTTCCCCTCCTGGTGGGCCTCGGCGTGGATGAACTCTCGGTGGGCGCTCCCCTCGCCCCGCTGGTGAAACAGGCTGTCCGCCTGCTCGATTTTGAGGAGTGCTCGACACTGGCCAACCAGTGCCTGCAGGCCGCCGAAACGAAGAAAATCGTGCAACTCTGCAGCAAGGTTGCCACCGCGGCATACCCCGAATTGATTCAGGAGGGAAGCGGGGGAGCTAGCGCACCTTCTTTCGCTGTCCACCCTTCATGACGATGGTGAAGTGACCGTCGGTTCTCTTGGCGAGGTCCTCCATGTCATCGTGCGCCTTGGGCTGCATCATGGCCACACAGTTGATCTTGATCCCACGGCTCCTGGCCCTGGCTCCGATCTCGCGCGACCACTTGCCCGACCCCTTGGCCGAACCATCCGTCAT
>DMYM01000463.1:25356-25595 GCA_003483645.1 Verrucomicrobiales bacterium | reverse complement strand
GACAAGGTCGTCAAGTTCCCTGACAAGGATCGGCATCAGATCTTTCTTGAGCCCGAGGGCCGGCACACCAGGGAATACTATGTCAACGGCGTATCCACCTCTCTCCCTTACCAGACCCAACTCGCTTTTATCCGCACCATCGATGGATTAGAGCGGGCCGAAATTCTCCGCCCGGGCTACGCGGTGGAATACGACTATTGCCCGCCCACTCAACTCACGCCCTCCCTCGAAACAAAGCG
>DMYM01000463.1:24828-24990 GCA_003483645.1 Verrucomicrobiales bacterium | reverse complement strand
TGGCACCTCGGGCTATGAAGAGGCGGCCGGCCAAGGCCTCCTCGCCGGTGCCAACGCCGCCCTCAAGGTTCTCGGCAACCAACCCCTCGTCCTCTCCCGTGACCAGGCCTACCTCGGCGTTATGATCGATGATCTCGTCACCAAGGGCTGCACCGAGCCCTA
>DMYM01000463.1:18447-24507 GCA_003483645.1 Verrucomicrobiales bacterium | reverse complement strand
CGAGCCCTACCGCATGTTCACCAGTCGCGCAGAATACCGCCTTCTCCTCCGGCAGGACAACGCCGATCAGCGCCTCAGCCCCCTCGCCCGAACCTTCGGTTTGTCCTGTGACCGGCGCAACGAGCAGACGGAGGCAAAGCTCAAGATCCTGGCGGAGGCCGCGCGTTTCGTGCGCGAGACCAACCACGACGGTCTCAAGCTGGATCACTGGTTCCGGCGTGAGGACAATAGCTGGCCGAATCTCCCCGCCTCGCTCCAGCAGCGGTTCCCCGTGGAACTCTGGCCCCTCATTGAAACCGACTTCAAGTACGAAGGGCACATCCTGCGCCAGCGCCAGCAGATCGATCGCATGGCCCGCCAGGAAGCCCGTTCCCTGCCCCCTGATCTTGACTACCTGTCTATTGCAGGCCTGAAGCGAGAAGCGCAGCAGCGCCTCAGCGAAATTCGTCCACAAACCCTCGGCCAGGCCGCGCGCATCAGTGGCATCACTCCGGCCGATATCGCGGTCCTTTCGATTTGGCTTGAGAAGAGCGCCCGCACCGCCGCCTCCTAGCGAGCCTGATCATTCTCCGCGGCCTCCCGCCGTGCTCTTCCCAGGATTCGGGTCAGCTCCCCTCGCGCCCTCCATGACGACATCTTATTCTTGTTCCGGCGCAATCTGGTTGGCGGTCCTGTGGTGGCCGCCTCACTCCTGGTAATACTATGTTTATAGTAGATGTGCGAAGCAGGAGCCTCTGGCCTGTGCTAACCCTCGAATTCGCCACTGGTTCCCGCAAGGATCGCACGCAGCCGCACATCATCCTCAATCCGCTGGAACCGCAGGTCGTCAAGGCGAACCCGTTGTTTGAAATCGGCCACCCCTTCCCCGCCGCTGGCCGGGATCGGTCCTCCGGTCAGAAGGGGCGCGAGATAAAAAACGACTTCGTCGGCCCAGCCTTCATCAAGCAGGCGGCCCACCAGGCGACCGCCCGCCTCCACCAGGAGACTCACAACGCCGTGATCGGACACGAGTTCACGAAGGACGCACTCGATGCGTTGCCCCTTGTAAACAAGGGTTCGATCCGCAAAGGCGTCGGTAAAGATCTCGGCCTCGCGAGGCAATCCCATTTCGCTTGATGTCAAGATAACTCGCCAGGGTTGGGTCTGGTCCTCCTTCGCATGATCACCCCGCACCGTAAACCGCGGATTGTCGGCCCGAACAGTTTCTCCACTGCTCAGGATCGCATCCACTTCTCCTCTAAGTTCCTGCACTTCCGCGCGGGAGCCAGGTCCACTTAGCCACTGCCCCTCGCTCCTCGTTCTCGTTATTCTGCCGTCCAGGCTCAGTGCGCTCTTGATAATGACCCACGGCAATCCCGTCCGCTGAACCTTGGCAAATGCCCGGATCAGTTCTTCGCAACCAGCCTCTTCTATGCCTTCCACCACCTCGATTCCCCCCTCGGACAAAATCCATGCCGCTCTTCCCTCGTGGGCCGGATTAGGATCACTCGCGCCAATGACCACCCGTTTGACACCCGCTTGGACAAGAGCCGTGGTACAGGGGCCGGTCCGGCCCTGGGTGCAGCACGGCTCAAGGGTAAGATAAACGGTGGCACCCCGGGCTGCATCCATGCCGTGCCGACCCGCCGCATCCTTAAGAGCTTCTACCTCGGCATGCGGCTGCCCGGCCGATCGATGCCAGCCAACACCCAATTCCTCCCCATCTTTCACAATCACCGCCCCAACCGGCGGATTCGGACTGGTTACTCCCACCCCAAACTTTGCCAAATGCAGTGCCCGGCGCATGTATTCGCTGTCGTTCACAGACAAGCTCTAGCGCCCAAGCTCTCTCCTCGCAAGGACCGTGGGAAACATGCCAAAAACTTGCGGGAAAGATGCGAATGGGCTGATCATTTCCGGAACAACCAACAATCTCTGATCAAGACGAGCTTCCGCCACACCTTTGTTCGCCTCCTTTTCGCACCGTGGAACACCGTAAAGAAAAGCGGGGAACTCACAAACTACCGACTTATTCTCGACTATAAGAAGAAGAATTAAGGGATGATTTTAAGAGATTCCTTCTTCGTCTCTCCCAATAACTCTATGCGTCCCGGTGCCACATTCTCTGTCCATCCGCAAGCCCATGACCAGACCGGATCGCCTCACCGCCGAGGGTTCTCGTCAAACATCCCGGGACTGGATCTCGGCAACATTTGATCTCCCGGATGACCGCGGCAGATTTTTCCGTGCAGGCACACGTATTTGGGTGTAGCAAAAGATCGTGAAGCGTCTCCTACCGCCCTTTCTTCTGGTTGTTCTCCTTGTCGCCTTCAGCCTTGTAGGGGCGAAATGGCAGGAAGTCCTTCCCGGTTTCAGTCCCTTACCTGCAGTGTTCTTTTGCGTGGCAGCGTGCATGGGAGTTCGTTGGCTCTGGCTACCCGTCGCGGCCTGGTTGCTTTCCTATCCCCTGACCAATCTCACCCAGGGTTATGGCTGGGATTTCCAGATCGCGATCGCGCTCGGCGGTTTTGCGGTAGTGGCCGGAGCGGGATACTCTCTCCGCAAGAGAAACTGGGTGGCGATGATGGGCGGCTCAATTGGAGCGGCTATCCTCTTTTACGCGGTGACCAACACCGGATCCTGGCTTCTTCTCCCGCAATACTCCAAGACGTGGGCTGGCTTCGTGCAGGCGCAGACAGTGGGAGTGCCGGGCCCGATTCCTCCGGCCTGGGTTTTCCTGAGGGGCTCGATCGCCGCCAGCGCACTGTTCAGCGGGCTCTTCCTTCTTGGCCAGCGGAAGTGGGGGAGTGTCCCGGCCGGAGCAACCGCACTTGCTGCGGGTCACGTGCGGCGCTGAGACGGGGGAGGCCCCTTCGCCAAACCTTAACTCTTGCCCGTTGTGAGTCCACCGGGTATGCACGCCCAGAAGTCTCCATCATGCAGGACCCCTCCGCCGAGCGCCCCTTTACGGTGATGGATTTTTCCAGTTCTTCAGTCAATCGTGGCCTGAGCGCACAGGACAAGATCGATTTCTACCGCTCCATGGTGCGAATTCGCCGTTTCGAACACCTTGCCCTCGGTCAGTACCAGAAGAACAGAATAGGAGGGTTTCTCCACCTGTATATCGGGCAGGAATCAGTGGCGGTAGGGACCGTTTCCCTGATGGGGGACCACGACCACGTAATCACCGCTTACCGCGATCATGGGCACGCCCTTGCTGTTGGCATGAGCATGGAAGAGTGCATGGCGGAGCTTTTTGGCAAGGCCACCGGGTGCTCAAAGGGAAAGGGGGGATCGATGCACTTCTTTGCCCCCGACAAGAATTTCTGGGGCGGCCACGGCATTGTGGCGGGGCAGACCCCGCTCGGCCTCGGTCTAGGTTACGGGCTGAAATACAAGGGCCTTCCAGGGTGTGCCCTCTGCTTCCTGGGTGATGGCGCCATCAATCAGGGAGCCTTCCACGAGGCGCTCAACCTGGCCTCCCTCTTCGAGATTCCGGTGGTCTACATTATCGAGAACAACGGGTATTCGATGGGGACCTCCCAGATGCGCTCGAGCGCCTACCGCGACTGCTTGGCCCAGCGGGCGGAGGCCTACAACATGGCCTGGGACCTCATTAACGGGGAGGACCTCTACGAGGTTCGCGCCAAGACTCATATCGCGATGGAACGAGCCCGCAAGGAACACCGGCCAAGCCTTCTGGAGATCCAGACCTACCGTTATTATGGTCACTCGGTAGCAGATGCCAATGCAAACAAGTACCGCACGCCCGAAGAGATTGAGCGCTACAAGACTTATCATGACCCTATTCGCCTCTGGGAGCGCCGCCTGATCGAAGAAGGCGTTATGACCGCGGAGGACGCCAGGGCCCATGAGAAGGAGGCCACCGGGGAAACTGCGGCTGCCATCAAGTTTGCCGAAAACTCACCGGCGCCGACCGTGGAGGAAATCCTGCAGGACGTTTATTGCGAGGTGGACGAGGATTCGGAAGCCGGCAACACCGGGCGTCACTTCTTCAACGATTAAGGGGGCCCGCCAATAATGAGAGAACTACTTTATCGCCATGCTCTGTGCGAAGCTCTCGATGAAGAGCTCGCCCGCGACGAAAACGTCGTGATCATGGGCGAAGAAGTGGCCCAGTACAATGGCGCCTACAAGGTGACCGAGGGGCTGTGGGACAAATGGGGAAACAAGCGGGTGGTCGATACGCCGATTTCGGAGGCGGGCTTCATCGGAATGGGCGTGGGCGCCTCCATGCTGGGTGTGCGCCCGGTAATGGAGCTCATGTTCTGGTCCTTTCATTCGGTGGCCTTTGATCAACTCGTGAACAACGCGGGCTGCATGCGCTACATGGCGGGAGGATTGATAAATGTTCCCATCGTCGTACGCGGTCCGGCCAACGGCGGCACCAACGTGGGTGCCACCCACTCCCATTGTCCCGAGGGACTTTTTGCGGCCTTTCCAGGGCTCAAGGTGTGTGCTCCAGCCACCCCGGCCGATGCCAAGGGGCTCATGAAAGCAGCCATTCGCGACAACGATCCGGTCTTCGTGATGGAGAATACCAAGCTTTATGGCACCCTTGGTCCCGTTCCCGACCCTGCGGAGGGGGAGCATCTCGTCCCCCTGGGCCGGGCCGACATCAAACGAGAGGGCTCCGATATCACTCTCATCGCCCATGGTCGCTCGGTATTGCACGCCCTGGAGGCGGCCGGGACTCTCGCTCGCGATCACAGCATCTCGGCGGAAGTCGTCGACCTGCGCTCCATTCGTCCGCTCGACCAGGACGCCATCATCGACTCCGTGGTCAAGACCAACCGCGCTGTTCTGGTGGATGAGTCGAAGCCTTTCAATGGCGTGTCCTCCCAGATCGCGGCTCTCATCCAGGAGCACGCCTTTGATCATCTGGATGCTCCGGTGAAACGCGTGTGCAGTATCGACGCCCCCTCCATCTACTCACCGCATATCGAAGACGAGCAGCTCCCGAATGCCCGCCGAGTGGTCGAACAGGTGCTCACAATGGCCTGACCGGACCACCAACATGCCCACAGGCCCTATTCAGAGGAGAGGGGCGGACCTTTATTTTTCCCAATAATCAACCTCCCGCCGGCGAGCTGGACAAGGGATCGGAAAATCTAGTTGCATCGTGGTCACGCAAATCTAGCATTCCACGGTCTATGAAAAAACTGGCTTTCATCCCGGCGATTCTGTTTTTGCCCCTGATCTTCTCCTCTTGCGGCCTAAGCTGCAACGGGTCCTCGAAAAAGTATGTGGAAATAGAGGAGGTTGAGTGGATTGAAGAAGAAGTATTTGCCGATCCCGGTTCCAAGGACGGAAAAGGAGGCACTATCAAGGTGCGCCGCCCCGTCGTGAAAACCGTGCGCAAGGCGGTCAGATGCAGTTCCTGCGGGTCATGGTACTGCGCTGATTCGGAGTGTTGCGGCATCGTGAGCACCCAGGTGTTGCGCCGTGCGAGCACGCAGGGAGCCAGCGGGGAGCCCCACGTCGGGCTCATCCCGACGATGAAGGAGCTTGCTCCCGAAGAGAACTAGGCGTTCAATCGAAACTGATTTTCCGCGGGCTCTCCTTCACTGGAGAGCCCGCTGCTTTTGGTGGGGCGGCTCCAAAAGCCTTGCGTTGATCTTGAAAAACTCTGATGTCACGGTATTGACCGGAACCGGCCTTTGGCCCCAACTCCCGGCGCACCCTTCGACCCATGGCAACGCATATCGAAATGCCCAAGCTCTCGGACACCATGACCGAAGGCACGGTGGTGCGCTGGCTCAAGAACCTCGGCGATGAGGTGGAGATCGGGGATGAGATCGCAGAGATCGAAACGGACAAGGCCACCATGGCGATGGAAGCGTTCGACGAGGGAATTCTTTCCGAAATTCTGATTGAGGAGGGGGGGAAGGCCGCAGTCGGCGCCACCCTTGCCATCCTGCGGGATGAGGGGGAAGCGGTCGCCGCACCTGAAGAAGAGCCCTCGGTCGAGGCGTCTGCGTCTGTTCCTCAGATGGCCTCGGATCCTCTCGCCAACCTTAAGCCGGTGGCGATCGAAATGCAGGTTCCCGAACCCGCCCC
>DMYM01000463.1:5738-18082 GCA_003483645.1 Verrucomicrobiales bacterium | reverse complement strand
CCGCAGAACCTCCCGCAGAACCCGCTTCGTCGCCGGTCGCACGACCAACCATCTCCGGGCGCACCAAGGCCTCCCCACTCGCCCGCAAGATGGCGGAGACCAACGGCGTCGATCTGGCTGGCCTGAAGGGCTCAGGTCCCGGGGGGCGGATTGTCAGGAAGGACGTGTTAGCAGCCATGGGCAAAGCTGACTCCACGGAATCCACGACGAAGTCGGCCGATGCCGCCGCACCAGCTCCTGCGGCAACCCCGGACCCCGCTCTTTCCCTCGGAGCAGGGGATCAACGAATTGAGCTCTCCAGTCTTCGGCGCATCACCGCGGAACGGCTCCTTGCGTCCAAAACCACCATCCCGCACTTCTACCTGCACACCGAAGCAGATGCCGCCCCCCTGGTGGAGATCCGGCGGCAGATCAACCTTCAGGCGGAGGCCACGCACGGAAACAAGTACACCGTGAATGATCTCATCCTCAAGGCCGTCATTGGTGCACTGCAGGCCGTGCCCAGTGTGAATGCCACTTTCCAGGGCGACCACATTCTGCAGTTCGGCGAGATCGGAGTAGCCGTGGCGGTGGCAGTGGAGGATGGCCTGGTTACTCCCGTGGTAAGGAATGCTACGGCCAAGTCGCTTCTGCAGATTTCGCGCGAAGTGAAGGATCTTGCGGCCCGGGCCCGGGAGGGGAAGCTTCTGCCCAACGAATTCGACGGCGGGACAATCACCGTTTCCAACCTGGGGGCTTATGGGATCGAGGCTTTTGACGCCATCATCAATCCACCCCAGGCGGCCATTATCTCAGTGGGCAGCATCGTGGAGAAACCCGTGGTGGTTGGGGGCGAAATCGTTCCCGGGCTGCGTCTCGATCTCGGGCTTTCATGCGACCACCGGGTGGCGGACGGGGCGGTTGGAGCCGAGTTCCTGGCCCAGGTCAGGAAACTCATCGAGAAGCCCGCTCTCATGCTGGTTTGAGTGGGGGGAACAGGGCCCTGCCCATTGCGGAGAGATGATTGAATTGACCGGGGACACCGGCCAATTCCGGAGTAACGCTGTTGGCGGTCCCTCATTTTTCCTTGGAACCACGGGATGAGTACGAGGAAATCTCCTCTTCAATCAATCTGGCCTCATGATCCGCATCCTGTCCTGCCTCGCCTTGAGCGCGATTTCGGTGTGGGCCGAACTCCTGCCTACATGGTCGCCACACCAGATGTGCGCAGAGGCCGCTGCCATCGTGACGGGGGAGCGGGTGGGGGCCAACCGGGTCGCGGTCCGGGAATGGATTCTATCGCCCTCCGACGGGCGAAAAGTCAGGAGCGTCATCAACATCGCCGGGCTGGACAAACACGACAGGATGATCGGGACCCGGCCGGATGGTTCGGACCGGGAGCAGGGGAGGAGGCTCAAGTCGCAGCGCCTGCTGTGCTTTCTGGAGGAGAAAAGTGATGGATGGCGCGCGATGGCTGCCGCAGGGCAGGGAAGCTCGGGACTGGTCTGGATAGAGCGAGGCAAATGCTATCGCTACGAGCAATGGAAGAATCCAGGCCCCCATGTCCTCCTGCCCTCCCGGGAATACCAGACCGAGGAGGCGTTGCGCCTGGCGGTTGGCAATGGCCTCGCCGATCGCGAGGTGTGGGAGCGGACCCAGAAAATCCCGCATCCCCAGGAGAAGGCGATCGTGTTCTGCTCTTATCTGCTGGAACGCACCTCGCCCGAGGGGGCGCACGGGACCTACCGGAGCCGCGTGCGGCGGGTGTTGCCCAAGCTCGGGGAACAGGCGGTGGCGGAACTGGTGGTGCTCCTGGAGAACGCGATCCCGGGGGATCGTCTCGATGATACGGTGCTCATTCTTTACGACCTCGGCTCCGCCGCCAAGCCAGCCGTCCCGCACCTCGTGGCGCTGCTTCAGCAGCCCGGCTACGTCCACCCGGTGCGTTTGATCGAGGCGCTGGGGCGGATCGGGGACGCCACCGTGGCCCAGCAGCTTCTTCCCTATCTTGATCGTGAACTGCGGGTTCGCGCCGAAGTGGCCGGGGCCATGGCGCGCTTTTCCTATCAGGACTCGGTTCCACTCATTGCCAAAGCCCTGCCTGAGCCCAACGCCGTGGAAGACGGGGAGGCTTATCACGTATACGCCATGCTGCGCGCGCTCCATGAATTGGGAGCCGAGGAAACTTCACGGCTCGCCAGGACCTATCTTGAGATTCCCGCCATGAGACATGTGCGTAATCTGCTGGAACCGTTCCTGGGCAATGAGGACCGGGGCGGGCAGGAGGCGGCCAAAAGGCCGGCGTGGAAAAACAAATAAGCAGCCACAAGTCATGGACCAACCTGCGAGTTGGCTTATGTTGTTAAGACTCCGGAAGAAGCAACAATGTCTGACAGTGCCCTGGCAATGATTCTGCTGGCCCTCACCTCCTGCGGGCAAGTCGAGGAGGTGGCAGGGGGAGGGAAGGCTGGACCCGCCAATTCAATTGTGGGGGCGGCGCGTTCCCAGATTGGGGTGACGGTGAGCTACGACCCGGCCTACGTGGCCCTGTCTTATCCGGGCGGGGATCTCCCGAGGGAGAAGGGCGTGTGCAGTGACGTGGTGATTCGCGCGCTGCGCGAGGGGAAGAAGATGGACCTGCAGAAGCTGGTACACGAGGACATGAAGGCCAACTTCGCAAAGTATCCGAAGATCTGGGGTCTTCGCAGGACAGACCGGAACATTGATCACCGCCGTGTTCCCAACCTGAGAACCTATTTCAAGCGGAAGGGCTGTGCCGTGCCGGTGACGAAGAAGCCCGGAGATTATCAACCGGGCGACCTGGTGACCTGCACCGTGCCGCCGAATCTGCCCCACATCATGATTGTGAGTGACCGCCGGAGCTCCCGGGGGGTTCCCCTGGTGATCCACAACATCGGACGGGGAGCACGGGAGGAGAACGTCCTTTTCACCTACCCACTGACGGGACATTACAGGTTGCAAGAGGGGGCCGCGAGACCATGAAAGCCGGGTCGGCTGGGGATGACGGGGAGGTGGTCATGGAGATGGATCCCGACCCCGCCTGAAACATTCCTAGTAGAGCCGGATGGCGCCGTCGGCCTGGGGCGCAGTTCCCCCGAGCGATTGCGCGCCGAGTGGTCCCCCGGGCCCGCTGCCCGAGGGCATCATGCGCAGGCGGTCCATCCAGGTAACCCCCTTGCAGATGCTCGCCATGAGGGGAAAAATCAGGAAGATGCCAATCACGAAGAAACTTCCTATGCAAAAGGCCAGGGCCAGCCCGCTGTTCAGCCTGGGCCCTTGCTGAAGATTCGGATGGGCTGCCATCACCCGGTTCCAGTCATTGGCGAGGCCCACAAAGAGAACGAAAACCCAGTAAACGTTGAAGAAGGGAATGAACATGAAGCCGATCGCCTTGCCTGGGGTGGTTCGGACGTTTCCGGGCTGAAGAAGGCGCCACGCTCGATAGAGGTAGATGTAGATCAGCACCGAAGCCCAAATCAGCAGCGCGTATGCCGGGAAGAGGAGGAACAACCCCCCCTTCTTGAGAAGCAGGGCCAGTATGGCCAGCACAGGGGCGCTGATCAAGAGGGTCAGCAAGAGGCCGAAGCTGGCCTTGGCGGATGCGGGAGGGGGAAAGAGTTCCCCGGGTGGAACAATGTGCCCGGGAACGGCTGCCGGCGTGGCGATTTGGGCTGTGCCCGCCATGGTAGACGGGATCATGCCCGGGGCCGCCCGCTGCTGGGGAGCCGGGGCGGCTGGCTGGATGGGGGTGGCGGCCCGGGGTGCAGGTGCGGCGGCGGGCTGGACCGGGGCGGCCTGCAGGGGCTGGGCCTGCAGCGGTTGTGATTGTAACTGAGGAGCCTGCACCGGAGCAGTTCCCAACGGATGCGCAGTTTGTGCCGCAAGACCGGTGAGAAGCTGGGGACGGGCCGGCTGGGTCGGGTGGGCCGGGTGGACGGCCGCGGGGGGTGAAACCGGTGTGGCCTCGCCCGGGAAGAGCCCTTCCACGTTGGCCGCCGGGATCCATTGGTCCTCCAGGATTTCAGTCCATATCATGGTTTCCCTCGTGATAGATCCGCTGGTAACGAATCCCTCCAACTGGTCAGCAGTGTAGGGGCCGTATTGCTCCTGGTTGACCACGCTGATGAAGTACCATTGTTGTTCCGCTTCGGACATGTTTGGCGGGTTTTTAGATTCGGTGTGCCGGGGTCGCAAGCAACCAGTGCGGGGGATTCCGCGTGGCAATTAAGGAGAGAAGGCATTCAAGGCCTCCTGACAGGTCTTTTAGCGGGGCAGGGGAGGGAGGAGCGGATTCGCTTCGTTGAGTTTCTCGGGGAGGAACTCAGGCGGAATGAAGAGTGGGCTTACTTCCTGCACATTGCGCTGTTTCGCGAGGGTGCGGGGCCAGGCCTGATGGTCGAGCAACTCCCCATGGTAGCGCAGCTCGACGACCTGGCCGAAGTGCCTGCGTTCTCCAAGGAGGTGGATATCGCGATTGTCACCGGGCGGGATAACGTAGGTATACTGCAGGAGCTCTTCGCCGGTGTCGTTCCAGTTGAGCGGCGTGGTGAGCCACTTGTGGCTGAGCTCGCTGTCGGAAGTAGCCTGGTGGATTTTGCCGTTGCGCTTGTCGTAGAAGGTGACCTCGATAGAGAGCTTGTTGTTGTCGATCTCCTGGCCCGGTGCCGCGAGGACGGGAATCCTGAGAACGATGCGCTCGCCGTCGCCGCCCGTATCATTAAAGCGGCGGATTCGTCCAAGGGTCATCTTGCCTTCCATCTTCTGGGCCTGCTCGAAGCCGACGCTCAACTTGTGGGAGGCCAGTTCGTAGAGAGCCCCAGCCTTGACGGGCCCGAGGTTGAAGACCTTCTGGTAATAGTCGGCGGCTTTCTCGTATTGGCCCACCGCCCCGAAGACCTCGGCGAACTGATAGAGGACATTTGGCTCGGCGGGGGCCTTTTCCTCGGCGGCTTCCAACTTGAGGACAGCCGCACCGATGTCGTCCTTCACCCGCGCTTCGCGGGCTTCCTGGACCAAGCGTTCCACTTCAGGATCGTCGATGAAGGGAGCCTTGAGAGTGGGGGCTGTTCCCAGGCGGCCCACCGGGCGGCTCAGCAGTTCCTCCGCATTGGTGAAGGCCCTTGGGATGGGGAGAGAGGGTGTCGGCACGGGCACGGGCGGGGGCACAGTTGACTCGGGCTCCCCTGCGGGCAGGGTCATGGGCACGTATTCCGTGACGACTCGTTCCACCACCACCGGAGAATTTCCGGGGGTGGTGCGCAGGGCCAGGGCGACACCGACCGCCACCAGCTCGACGAACGCCACCACGGCGAGCATCCAGCAGGCTGCGCGAAAGGTGCCGAGTCGGACCTGGGATAAAGGGGTATGGGACGACACGGGACCGGGAACCTAGCGGGGGAGGAGTGGGCCGTCAATGGCGCCCTTCTGGAGGTTTGTGGCCGCTGTTGCCCTGTTTTAAGGGGCCCGGACGGCCTGCTGAGGGGAAACGAACATCTCATCACGGGGGAGTTTGCAAGGGGCCGCTATCCACAGTATCACTCCCGGGTCTTGCCGCGCAGTCTTCGTCCAGTGCCGGGATTCCGGCCCGTCGATCTTGCCCTCGGCCCTGCCGAGGTAGCTGCTGCACTGCGCCATTTGCCCGGTCTGGCCTTCTTCGACAGTGCGGGCAATCATGCCTGTCCCCAGGCGCTTTCCATCATTGCGGCGCGGCCGGCACGGGAGCTCGTGGGCACGACCGACGACCTCGGTGAGTTGCGGGAGGAACTGCGCGCGCGCGAAGTGAATCGCCCCGACTGCGGATTTCCCCTTGGAGCAGCGTGCGGCTGGATCACTTATCAGGGCGAATTTCGCTTCGGGCTCTACGACGACCTTCTCGTTTTCAGCCATGCTGCCGGGCAATGGTTCGAGGTAGGCTCGCTTCGCGACGATCTCCAGCCCACTCCGCCGCCAGCGGGGGAAATCTCCGCGGAATGGGCAAGCAACTTTACCCGTGAGGAGTTTGTGGCGGGGGTCCGGGCTGCGCAGGACTATATTGCGAGTGGTGACATCTACCAGGTGAACCTCTCCCAGCAATTCCACACCACCCTGTCCTCGCGGTCGCCGCTTTTTGCCCTCTATGATCGGTTACGCTCCGTCTCGCCAGCACCAATGGCAGCCTATCTGCAGCATGGCGAACGCGAGATTCTTTCCTCTTCGCCGGAGACCTTCCTGCGCATGCACGGGCGCTCGATAGAGACCCGCCCCATCAAGGGCACGCGGCCGCGCTTTGCAGATCCGGAGCTGGACAGCCGGTCAGCCTATGAGCTGCAGACCTCGGAGAAGGAAATTGCGGAGCTGGTCATGATCACTGACCTGGAACGCAATGACCTGGGCCGGGTGTGTGAATTCGGGAGCGTCAAGGTGACTGAGATGCTTAAGCATGAACGCCTTGAACAGGTGCATCATCTGGCCTCCACCGTGACTGGCCAGCTCCGGGAAGATGCGGATCAGCTCGATGTCCTGCAGGCCTGTTTCCCGGGCGGAAGCATCACGGGCGCACCCAAGAAGCGGGCCATGGAAGTAATTGCAGAGCTGGAGACGGTGCCGCGTGGGCTCTACACCGGGGCAATCGGCTATCTCGGATTCAACGGGGAGAGCCAGTTCAACATCGCGATTCGAACCCTTGACCGGGAGGGTCCACGGCTAACCTACGGGGTGGGAGCGGGAATCGTGGCCGACTCCGATCCGGAGATGGAATACGAGGAAACCCTGCAGAAGGCCGAAGGACTCCGGCTCGCCCTCGGGCCGGGCAAACACGATCCAGCCCGCCACCAACAGTCTTGTCCATAGACGGCGCCGGGAGCCGTGGCCGCCTCGCAATGCTACCTCCGTCGCCCGCGAAAGCGGTCGCGCGGATCGCGTTCGTCGGTGGTCTCGGCATCCTTGTAGCGCAGGATGCCATAGTGACGGAGGTTGCGCATGAAGGTCTTCGCGTCGCCCTTCATGTCGCGGTCGTAAGCGAGGGAACCGAGGAGGCCTTCACTGCCCTTGACGCTCTGGAGGGCGCCCCTGGCCTCGTCCGCCACTTTCGAGAGGGACTCCACTGTGCGGGGCACCTTTTGCAGGGCTGGCCCGAGCTTGCTGATCTCGGAGGACGCCTGGGAAAAAGTCCCCTCGGCCGCCTTGGCAGCCTGATCGAAGTCCCGGATGGCATCCTGGGCGTCGGCGAGGAGCGGCTTGATGTCCAGGCTGGCTTCCTTGATGTTGCCGGCAGCGCCTTCCAGGCTGTCGAGAGCGCTGGTGAATTTGGCCATGTTTTCATCCGTGATCAGGCCGGTGTTGATGCGCTCGAGACTTTCGGCGAGCTGGCCGGAAACCGAACGAAGATCATCCAGGGCATTGTCAACCTTCGAGAGCGTCGTCTTGCCGCGCGAGATGAGGACCGCTGCATCGGAGGCAATTTGTTCAGCATCGGTTTGCAGGGCCTCCAATCCCCCGGCTTCCGCCCCCTGGAGGAAGTCGCCGTCCTTGATGTATTCGCCCGCCTTTTCTCCCGGCGTGCCCGGCGGGGTGATCATGATTGCCTTGTCGCCGAGAATGCTGAGGGAGCCGATCTGAAAAATGGAGTTCCTGTCGATCTTGGGGGTGTCTTTCCGGATGACGATCTCGATCTCGATCTTTCCGTCGGAGGTGAGCGTGGGCTCCGCCACCACCTGGCCCACCATCGCACCGGCCAGGCGGACCTGGCTGCCCTTGATCAATCCCGAGGCGTCGCTGAAGGAAACAGTGACGGAGTAAACCCCGTGGAAACGGTCAGCAAAGCGGCCGAACTGCATGATGAGAACACCCAGCAGAGCCAACCCCACGAAGAGGAAAAACCCCACGAGAGTTTCAATGCGTTTGGGCGTAGTGGCCATGCCACATGTTCCTCCCGCTACCCGCTGGTGTCAATGCGGGGAGTGTCCTGATCCCATCCGTCCCGGTTTCCCGACCGTCCCTGCACGAAATTGACCAGTTCCGGGTCCCTGGATGCGGCCAGTTCGTCGGCAGTTCCCTTCCAGTAAATGACCCCGTCCTTCATGAAGGCGACCCGGTCCGCGATACGGAAAACGCTGCGCAGTTCGTGGGTGATGACGACGTTGGTGATCTTGTGGTCTACTCCGAGATCCCTGATGAGATGATCAATGGAATCGGAGGTGATGGGATCGAGTCCGGCGTGCGGTTCGTCGTAGAGCACGCAGGCGGGCATTTCCACCACCGCGCGGGCGAGGGCCACCCGCTTGCGCATGC
The DNA here is from genome assembly GCA_003483645.1 of Verrucomicrobiales bacterium. Lineage (GTDB taxonomy): Bacteria > Verrucomicrobiota > Verrucomicrobiia > Verrucomicrobiales > Akkermansiaceae > Roseibacillus_B. The sequence continues at coordinate 9,814 of DMYM01000463.1, read as the reverse complement.
CTCCGGAGAGATCAGCGGGCATTTTCTTTTCCTGGCCGGACATGCGCACGATCTTCAGTGCGCGGCGGACGCGGAGGTCGATCTCCTTCTGATCGCGCAGGCCGGCTTCCCGCAGGGGGAAGGCGATATTTTGCCCCACCGTGAAGGAGTCGAAGAGAGCGCCGCCCTGGAACATCATGCTGACCTTGCGCCGGACCGCGCCCAGCGCACGTTCGGGAAGGTTGGTGATGTCTTCACCCTCCACGGTGACGGAGCCCTTCCAGGGGCGCATGAGGCCACACAGGTGCTTGACGAGAACGCTCTTGCCACCACCCGAGCCTCCGAGGATGCAGAGAGTCTCCCCGCGGTAGACCTTGAGGTCCACGCCCCGCAGAACCCGGTGCCTGCCAAAACGCTGATGCAGGTTCCGGACTTCAAGGAAGACTTCTCGATCTTTGGTCATGGGCAGGGAGACTGGGGGATCCAGCCGGGCTGGCGCTTACTCGGGTCTCACAATTTCGTACTGATCCCCGGTTCGGCAGTACCAGTCCGGGGCCGCCATCCGCCCCACGGGGTGGAAGAGACCGTGGTTGAGACGCAGCGTTTCGGGATCCAGCAGGCCGTCGCGGATGTGGGCGTGATGCACGGTTCCCACTACCATGCGATTGGATCCGATTTCAAGGGTAGCCCACTCCCGACATTCGAAGGCGACGGGTGCTTCTTCAATACGAGGCACCGCGATGGCGGTGGAGGCCGCGGCGGACAGGCCCGTGGTCTCCAGTTCGGATTCACCGTAGGGGAGGGCGGTGGAGGTGGCCACCATCTGCTCCGCGAGGGCCTCGTCCGCGATGTTCACCACGAATTCCCTGCTGTTGCGAATATTGCGGGCCGTATCCTTGGGCAGGCCGGGTTCCCTGTTGCCGGGCGCGAAAGCCAGGATGGGCGGGTTGGAGCCGAAGCAGTTGAAGAAGGAAAAGGGCGCGGCGTTGACAACTCCCGCATCATTGACGGTGGTGACCCAGGCGATCGGACGCGGCGTGACGAGGCCAGCCAGCACCTTGTAACAATCCGCGGAGCGCAGGGTGCTGAAGTTGATCTCCATGTGATGAGGGAAGCGACCTACTTCGGAAACTCGTTGATCGTATAGTAGGCGTCCTGGTGCCAGAGCTCGCCTCCGGCCTTGCTGCGGACCCCGGAGGACTTGAGATGGTGGCAGTGGCCGGCCTGGCGGTTGGCCACCTTGAGGCGCACGGACTTCCTGTCGGCTCCCACCGTGACGGTCTCAATGGTCTGGGCGGTCTTGTCCACCTCGGGACTGCCGTATCCACTCTGGTAGACGTAGGTCCAGGAGGCCATCGAGTAGCTTGCTTTGTCGCCCGCGGTCTTGGGATCGATTTCCTCGGTGAAGGTCAACTCGAAACCTTCCTTGGTGATTCTCATCTCGTGGACCTCGAAGGGAGTCTTGCCGGTCCATCGGGTGCGCTCGAAGCTGAAGGGAAGGCCCCCGCGAGCACCCCACCCGCGGTTGGTGGTCCCCACGAAAAGGGATCCGTCATCAGCCAGGCGCAGGGGCACGATGCCCGAGCGATAGCCTCCCAGGAAAGGGAAGGCCGCGCCCTGGTAGACCCCGTTGATCTTCTCCAGGAAGACCCGCTGCACCTGCGAGTGGGTCTGCTCGCCGACGAGAACCTGTCCGGCGAACGGGCCGAAGGCGCCCTTGGTGTGGTCCGGGATGATACCGGTGGGCGACTGGCCCAGCTTGCCGTGAGGCAGCCAGACTGCGGGTGGAATGAGCTGGGGGATACGCTTGCGCTCGATTTCGATCCGCGAGCCACTCTTGGGGTCAACGGGCTTCGGGCCCATGTTGGGGGCCTGCTCCCAGAACTTGTTGCCATTGGGATTCCCCACGAACCCGCCCGGCTTGAGGCGCTTGAGGGAGGAGGAGCCGTTCCAGGTTCCCTGGTTGTCACAGTAGAAGACGTCACCCTCCATGTTGAAACCAATTCCACCGGGAGAACGGATCCCGGAGCAGGTGGGGATCGACTTGCCATCGGGGGTGACGCGGAAGCACCAGCCGCGCCATGGCGAATTGGCATTAAAGGATCCCGTCAGGCAGAGGACCACCCAGACATTGCCCTCCTTGTCCGGAGGGGTTCCGAAGGCGTACTCGTGATAGTCCCCGCTGATGCCCCAGGGGGCCGCGATGGTCTCGAAGTAATCTGCACGCCCGTCGCCGTTGCTGTCTCGCATCCGGGAGACGTCAGGGCGCTGGGTGAAGGTGAACCAGCCATCCCGGTGGGACATCCCGAGGGGCTCGTGCAGTCCGCTGGCGAACTTGCTCCAGGTGACCTTGCTGAGATCGTCCCCGAAGGCTCCGTCGCAGATCCAGACGTCGCCGCGGCGGGTTCCGAGGGCGACTTTCTTGTTGTCAATGATGGCGATGGACGCCCCCTCCATGACTTCTCCCTCAGGGAGCGGGATTTCCTCGCGCTGGTAGAAGTCCTCCATGCTGGGGGCGGCGGAGGCGAGGGAGGCAACGGCCAGCAGGGAAGTGAAACAGGCACGCATGGTGTTGGGTTGGGTTGAAGCGGTCAGTGTTTTCATGGGAAAGCTTTCCTTGGTAAATATGTTGATTCGGAGGGGGGTTCTTACTCGGCCCATTGGTAGGTGACCTCAATTTGGGCGGAGCCGTTCCTGAATGCCACGGGCACGCGCAGCTCGTCACCCTGGATGGCTGCCTTGCCTCCCGTGACGGTGATGAGGAGCTCGTCATTGACGAGGAATCCCCCGTCCTGGGCAGCGATGTCGCCGGAAGCGGCTCGAAAGTAGAGGTTGTCCGGGGCCTTGGAGCCGGAGAACTTGAGGGTGCGTTTCAGGTGGTTGGCGTCGTCCCCCGGCACGGGCGCCGGGGTGTCCTCGATCGAGACGCTCCCACGCTCGTAGCTGAAGGTGGGATGTTGCTGCTTGCCCAGCCGATAGCCCCGGAAGCGCAGGTCCTTGGTGCGGGGCTCGGCCTTGGGCCAGGGGGAGCCCGGGGAGCTGAGGGTGGCGAAGGCGACACCTGCCGGCAATTTGATGACAGCTTCACCTGCCGGGGGTTGGAAGCCCTGCCCCCGGCCGTTCCAGTGGCGGGCGCCATCCATGAAGTCGCCCTGCCAGATCTGGGCGAGACGCATGTTGTTGGCATCGAAGGTGAGGTTCACCGCCTCGTCATAACCGACCCCGATGGCGCGGGGCCCGGCATCGGCGATGAAGTTGCGGTAGATGGCGGCCTCGCCCTCCTCTGCCACGATCGGAATGCCGGTTGCGCCGCCACCGCCTCCGGCGGGAGCTCCGCGGGAGAGCGGCTGCTTCTTCACCCCTGGTCCTGCCCAGCTGACATAGAGACTCTCCTGTCCGCCCTTCTCAAAGTAGCGGACCTCGATCTTGTGTCTGCCCGCCGTGAGCTTGACCTTGCCACTGGCGCCCTTGTGGGCATGGATACCGTCGTTATTGACCACCATCTTACCATCGAGGTAGAGCCGGGAGCCGTCATCGGAGGCGATTTCAAAGGTGTAGGTTCCATCCTTGGGGCACTCGATGTCCCCGGTGAAGACGAACCCGAACCCCTCACTCCGGTCGCGGGGAGTCAGGTCGAAGAGCCCGTTGGCGAGGGTTCCGGTCTTCTTAGGCTCCAGCTTGGAGAAATCGGGGAGCGTGTCCCAGCTGCCGTGGTAGAAACTGTAGGTCAGGTTAGTGACGGGATTGGCCAGCTTGGAGACCGCCATCATGCCGTTCATGAGTTCGAAGTGGCCGGGGAAGGTGCAGATGTAGGGGTAGTTGCCCTCCTTTTTCGGAGCCTTGAACCAGATCACGGATTCCTTCTTTGGCTGCACCATGCCGGAGCTGTGCAGGATGCGTGGGTGGCCCTTGGGCTCCCAGTTCATTTCCACGCCCTTGGCTCCCAGCTTGATTACCGCGTCAATGACCTCCTTTCCCCTGTCCCCGTCCTTGGACTTGCCGGGTGTGCAGATGATGAGGTTGTGAGGCAGGTCATCTGGATTCCTCAAGGTCAGTTTGACCTTGGCGCCCGGTTTGACGCTGAAGGAACGGACGTC